>JBDHFS010000077.1:0-14794 GCA_039590285.1 Gemmatimonadota bacterium | reverse complement strand
GGCCCAGCTTCTCCAGCACCGCCTCCGCGTGTCCTGTCAACAGCTCCAGCTCCTCGACCGACCGCTCGGGCTCGACGAAACGCACGAGCTCGACCTTGTCGAACTGGTGCACGCGCAGAAGACCTCGCGTGTCCTTCCCGGCAGCTCCGGCCTCCCGTCTGAAACACGGCGTGTACGCCACATAAGCGAGCGGCAGATCCCTTCCATCCAGAATCTCTCCCCGATGGATGTTCGTCACCGGGACCTCCGCCGTGGGTACCAGGAACAGGTCGTCCGGCTCGGTCCGGTACTGATCCTCCTCGAACTTGGGAAGCTGCCCCGTACCGATCAGGCAGTCCCGATTCGTGAGGAACGGCGGAGCGACCTCTACGTACCCGTGCTCGCGCGTGTGGAAGTCGAGCATGAAATTGATCAAGGCCCGACTCAGACGGGCTCCCAGTCCCATCAGAAGGGGAAATCCCGAGCCCGCGATGCGGGCTCCCCGTTCCAGGTCCAGAATCCCGAGATCCGAGCCCAGCTCCCAATGCGGTCGGGCCTCAAAGGTCAAGTGGACCGGTTCACCCCACTCGCGCTCGATCGCGAACTCTCCCTCACCGCCAACGGGAACGCGGGGGTCCGGAATGTTGGGAATCTCGAGAAGCTCAGTGCGTAGAGCCCCCTCCACCTCCTGCAGCTCTCCGTCGAAAGAACGGATTCGGTCCGCCACACCCTGCATGGCGTCGATCAGATCGGACGCGTCGGCGCCGTCACGCTTGAGCTCCCCGATTCGTCGGGAAACCTCGTTCCTCTCTGCCTTGAGGACCTCCACCTCTGCAATGATTCGGCGACGACGGGCATCCGCCTCGAGCGCCCGATCCAGAGCCAGCAGTGCCTCCGTGCTGCCGCGTCGCGCCAGCTGATCCCGGGCTTCGCCCGGCTTGGCCCGGAGCGCCCGGATGTCGAGCACCTACTCCTCGGCTCCCGGCACCAGCGTCCGCTTCTCGCAATTCGGGTTGACGAGATGTCGCAATGTCAACACACCCTCCCCGGCATCGATGGAGAGAACCTCGATCTTGGCGAACCGCCTGCACCGGACGGATGCGAACACGGGATCCCTGCGGCTCTGAATCGCCAGCACGTCTCCCCCCCCGATGCTCACAGGCTCGTCCGTCGTGTACCCGCTCTCTGGGGCCGTTCTGAGATCCTCGAACGTGCCATCGAAGGGCTGGATCCCCGCATCCGATTCTCCGTCCGTCAGCGCGGCCCGAGGCCACAGGACCGGGTCGCCGGTCGGCAGGATCTCGAACACGAAGTCCCAACCCGAGAACTGATCCGTACGAACAGCTCCCGCGCTGATCACATCGAACGCCGAGGATTCCGTGAGACTGCCGCCCGAGAAGTCCACCAGAGTCTCCTCCTGGGGGTCGTCCGGAACGGGAGTCAGGACTGGCTCGAGAGGATCGCCGCACGCTGCCAGCCCGATCACGGCGGAGAGTGCCGCGACCAAAATATATCGACTCAAAACCACCGCATAATCTCCTGTCATGGTGTCGCCTCGGGGGAGAAGATAGCAGAGTTTCTCCCCGGCGCGAGGTCCAGTACCTTGGGACTCATGACCACTTACTCGTGCTGGCTCGCCCTGTTCCCGCCGATCGCCTGGAGTCGAATCTCGGAATGAGTCTCGATCGACACCGTTTCGCTGTCGTGCTGGCAGGTGGCGAGGGCAGCCGTTTCTGGCCGGCATCCCGTCCGGAGCGCCCGAAGCAGCTTCTACCGCTGGCCGGCGAACATCCGCTCATCGCGGAAACCGTTCGACGGGCCGAGAAGCTGGTGGGTCTCGACTCCGTTCGAGTCGTGGCCGGCAGCTCGCTGGTCGAGCCCCTGATCGAGGCGACCCCCGAGCTTGACCACAGTCTCTTCCTGATCGAGCCGGTCGCTCGAAGCACGGGTCCCGCACTCGTCTGGGCCGCATCGGTGTTGGAGAGCCACGCTCCCGGAGCGCTGCTGATATCGCTGCACGCGGACCATGCGATCCACCCCCTCCGTGAGCTCGAGGCGACTGTCGACCTGGCGGCCGCCGCCGCCGAGCGGGGCTCGCTCGTGTGCATCGGAGCGAAGCCCGACCGCCCGGAGACGGGCTACGGTTACATCGAGATCGGGGAGAAGACCGGCGAGCGGACATGGCGCGCGGCCCGTTTCGTCGAGAAGCCGGACGGGGAGACGGCGCGGAGCTACGTGGAGTCCGGGCGTCACCTGTGGAACACTGGGATCTTCGTGTGGCGCGCGGCTGCCTTCCTCGAGGCTGTTCGAGAGCTGACACCGGAGATAGCAACGGCGCTCCCCTTGCTCGCTGAGGAGGGTCCGGCGGCGTTCTTCCGTGAAGTGGAGCCGATCTCGGTCGACGTAGCGGTGATGGAGAGGTGCTCGCGCGTGGAGGTCGTGCAGGCGAGCTTCGAGTGGGACGACGTCGGCTCCTGGAATTCTCTGGCGCGCATGCGGGAGGGAGATGACCGGGGGAACGTCACCGTGGGGACTGCGATCGCCGTCGACGCCGACGAAAACGTGGTGTGGGCCGAAGAGGGTGAGATCGTGCTCTTCGGGGTTCGTGACCTGGTGGTCGTGAGCAGTGGGGGACGGACACTGGTCACTACTCGGGAGGCCGCGGCGAACCTCCGGGAGCTCGTCGATCGCATACGGGAAGGAGGCGCCTGAGGTGAAGCTCTTCCTGTTCGACGAACGGCAGACTGACGCGTGGCGCCCATTCGCCCTGACCCGCCCCATAGGGGAGCTGCTGTTTGGTACCCGCCTTCTCCGTGAGCGCATCGAGCGCTTCGCGGGACGACCGACATCGGCGGCCTTGACACGGCCCTGGCTGCAATCGTTTCGGGAACCTGACGCCCCGCCCGCATGGCCCCGAAGCCGTGTCGTGCCCGATGGAGAGCGACTGTTCGTGTCGTCCAGGTTTGTCCCGGCCGACGGGCAGCGCTTCGAGGGAAGAGGTGAGAAGCCCGTTCTTCTGCTCACGGACGACGGGGTGGTCGGTGCCTACATCCCACCGGGTCAACCGTCGCCGGATTCCGACTGGCTGGAAGCTCCGGAAGGTCCGCCCGGAGGAGGTGAGTGGCTCGAGCGTCATGTCGAAGGTGCCGTTCTGGATGCGGTGTGGCGCCTGGTGGACCTGAATCCGGATCAACTGGCCGCCGACCTCGCCGCCGACCCGGAGACGGCGGAGTCGGTTGTGCCCGACGGCGCGCACCTGCTCGGTACGGGGGAGCGGTAGGCCTGGCTATGGGCGTCGAGGTGCTGGCCGGTGCCAGGCTCGAGGGTCCCCTGTACGTCGGGCCGGAATCGCGCTTGCTCGGCGGAGCCTACAGCGGTCTGAGCGCGGGTCCCCGGTGCCGACTGCGGGGCGAGATAGAAGCATCCGTCATACTCGGCTACTCCAACAAGGCGCACGAAGGCTTCCTCGGCCACGCTTATGTTGGTCGGTGGGTCAATCTGGGCGCGGCGACGACGAACAGTGACCTGAAGAACAACTATGGTCCGGTTCGGATCGCCGGACCGAACGGACCGACGGACACCGGACTCGTGAAGCTCGGCTGCCTTCTGGGCGACCACGTGAAGACGGCGATCGGAACGCGGATCAACACGGGAAGCGTGGTCGGCGCGGGGGCGAACCTGTTCGGCGATCCGGCACCTCCTTCATGGGTACCGCCCTTCTCTTGGGGCTCGTCTCCCGGGGCCGAAGTCTACGAGCTGGAGCGTTTCCTTTCGGTCGCCTCGACCGTTCACGAGCGACGGGGAGTTGACTTCGACGACGCCACGCGCGCCTGGCTGGCCGCGTGCTGGGATGCAGCCACGGGGTCGTCGAGTTGAGGGTCGCCACGCTCGGGAGCGGCAGTCGGGGCAACTCGGTGCTCATCGAATGCGGTGCGACCCGGGTGCTGGTCGACGTCGGATTCAGCGGTGCCGAGATAGAGCGGCGCCTGAACACTCTCGGTGTTGACCCACGCTCGATCGACGGCGTGGTCGTGACGCACGAGCACCGGGATCACACCAGTGGCGTTGGGGTCTGCGCCCGCAGATGGAGCTGGCCCGTCTACCTCACCCGCGGCACGGCCGGAGCATGCTCCGCCCTGCTTCGTGGGGAGGAGACCCTTCGATACTACGAGGGGGAGAGTCCCTTTCCGCTGGGGGATCTCGTCGTCCATCCTTTCTCCACGTGCCACGATGCGGCGGACCCCGTTGCGGTCACGGTGCTGGATCCAGTGGGGGGCCTGAAAGCTGGCATCGCCACCGACCTGGGTCGGGCGACGTCCCCCGTCAGGAGCGCGCTGTCCGGGTGCCACTTTCTCGTGCTCGAATCCAATCACGACGAACTGATGCTCCGGGAAAGCCCCTATCCCTGGTCCGTGAAGCAGCGCATCGGAGGAAGTCGCGGGCACCTGTCAAACCGTCTGGCGATCGCGCTGGCTGGAGATCTTCTGCATCCGGAGCTCGGAGGGATCCTGCTGGCGCACTTGAGCGACGAATGCAACGACCCGGGCGTGGCCGTACGCACGGCTCGGACCGGCCTCGCCAGGCGGGGATTCCGTGGAGTCGTCGACGTGGCTCGCCAGGACGCGCCTTCCCGTCTTTACGACGTCGCTGGTCTCGTAGAAACCGTGCGCAACGGAGGCCCCCAACTCCAGCTGTTCGGCTGACGAAGCCGGGTCATACTCCGACCAACCTCAGGATATCGTTGGCGAAAGCCAGGACCATCAGCCCCATCACGAGGATCAGCCCGATCTGAGTCAGGCGCAGCCTGTGCCGCGTGCTCACGGGCCGTCCGCCACGGACCGCCTCCAGGAGCAGGAACACTATGTGACCGCCGTCCAGAACCGGGATTGGCAGGAGGTTGAGGACTGCCAAGTTCACGCTGATGATCGCCATGAACGAGAGGAAGGGCCAGAATCCGGCACGCGCCATCTCCCCCGACAGCTGCCCGATGGCGATGGGGCCGCCCAGCTCCTTGGCGGAGCTTCTTCCGGACACGATCCGACCCAGGAAGTCGAAGATCGTACCGGCCCACTCACCCGTGCTCTGCCAGCCCATGGCCAGCGATAGTCCCCACGAGGGGCTGCGCATTCCCCCTTCCCGGACGGGCGCGATTCCGATCTGGCCGTACTCGATCGAATCTCGGGCCATCTCACTGTAATCCGAGATTCGTGCCGGCGTGGCTCGCAATTCAATTCGTTCACCCGCCCGTTCCACGAGGAAATGGATCGGTTCACCGGGGCGCATGTTCACGTAGCGAAGGACGGAGAACCAGTCCACCACGCGTCGTCCATCGAGGCGGACGATGATGTCTCCGGCCTGGAAGCCCGCCTCCACCGCTGGGGTATCCTCGATCACTTCGCCCACGATGGGGAGGAGGATCCCCTGTGCGCGGGCCACGAAAGTGAACGCGGCGAACGCGAACACGAGGTTCATCGCCACTCCGGCCACGATCACGAGGAACCGAGCCCACCACGGCTTGGCGTCGAAATCCCGTGGAGAGGGCTCTCGACTCGATCCACGGCCGGGCCCCTCGAGCGGCTCCATTCCCTCGTCTCCGGCCATGCCCTCCATCTTGACGTAGCCGCCCAGCGGGATCGCAGCGAGCACGTATTCGGTCTCGCCACGCCGGAAGCTGAAGATCTTCGGGCCGAAGCCTATCGAGAAGCGGGAGACCTCGACGTCGACCGCCTTGGCGGCCCAGAAGTGGCCCAGCTCGTGGACGAGTATCAGAACGCCGAGAACGACGATCGTCGCCAGTATCGTGATCAGCATGCTCTCACGCCGAAATGTGGCAAAGGTTAATGGTCACGGATGCGTTTCACCCCTCGCGACGACCGGTGTTCCGGCCCCCTCTTCCGCCCGGGAGCGCGCCTCCCCGTCCACTGCCACAAGGTGTTCCACGCTTTCGACGGGGCAGACACCGACCTGGCCCAGGGTGCGCTCCACGAGAATCGGGATGTGCGGAAAGCTGATACGCCGGTCAAGGAAGGCCCGAACCGCTACTTCGTTGGCGGCGTTGTAAACCGCCGGCGCCGTGCCGCCGGTTCGTCCGGCATCCACACCGAGCTCGAACATCGGAAAATCGTCCGTGCGCAGGGCCTCGAACTCGAGAGGACTCGACGCGACCGGATCGAACGGACGGAACTCGTTGTCGAGGCGCTCCGGCGCCGACAGCGCGTATTGGATCGGCACCTCCATGGTCGGATGCCCCAGCTGCGCGACTGTGGAGCCATCCCGGAACTCCACGAGGGAGTGAACGATCGACGGCGGATGCACGACGACCTCGATTCGCTCGAAATCTACACCGAAGAGCAGGTGGGCTTCGATGACTTCAAGCGCCTTGTTGGCCAGCGTGGCGGAGTCCACCGTAATCTTGTCCCCCATGCTCCACGTCGGGTGCGCGAGCGCGTCCTCCGGCCGGATCTCGGAGAACCGGTGCGCCGGCATCCCGCGGAACGGCCCGCCCGAGGCTGTCAGAATGATCCTGCTGACCTCCGAGGCGGGTCGCTCTCGAATGCACTGGAGAATGGCGCTGTGCTCGGAATCGACCGGGAGCAGCTCACCACCCCCCTCCCGAGTCGCCGCGAGCACGAGCTCCCCTCCGACGACAAGCGATTCCTTGTTGGCCAGGGCCAGCCTCTTCCCGGCTCCGAGTGAGGCCAGGGTGGACTCGAGGCCCGCGAATCCGACGAGGCCGTTGACGACGATCGGCGCCGCGCCATCCGTTGCCGCGGCCAGCATCGCCTCGCGGCCAAACCGCCACTCGCCGGGCCACCTCGGCTCGAAGTCTTCCGCAGGTCGGTCGGCGAGTACGACGAAGTCCGGATCACACCCGAGTGCCAACCGGTCCAGCACGTTCGCTCTCCGACCGGCCGTGAGCGAGACGACGCGGTAGCGGTCCGAATGCCGCCGGAGAACGTTGAGAGTCGAATGGCCGATGCTGCCGGTCGCCCCCAGAAGAGCCACGCCTCGCGGGAAGCTCATAACACCGCCTGAACGAAGAAATAGGCCGCCGGTATCGTCCACAGCAAAGAGTCCATGCGGTCCAGGAGGCCGCAATGTACGGGAAGCAGACTGGAGGAGTCCTTCACTCCGCACTCCCGCTTGAGGCCGGACTCGGCAAGGTCTCCGATGGTGGCGGCCGCTGCCACGACGAGGCCGAGCGCGACCAGGCCCCACGGACCCAGGGCCGCGGCCAGGTTCGGGAGCAGCAGGTAACCGTAGGCGAGAGATCCCACGGAGCCGGCGAGGACGCCCGCCACTCCTCCCTCGACCGTCTTGTTGGGGCTGATCACGGGGGCCAGCTTGCGGCGTCCGAACGTCCTGCCGCCGAAATAGGCCGCGGTATCGGCCACCCACGTCAGGGCGACGGGAAGGAAGAAGAACAACGTCCCCTCGGCGGCCTCCGTCGAGAACGTCTCCCGAAGCGGGACTCCGAAACTCAGAAGCCCGCCTACGTACACGCCGGCCACGGTCGTGAGGGCCGCCGTCTGGAACGGACGCTCCGACGGCGCCAGGCGGAGGGTGGATGCCCCGGCGATCGTAACGACCGCGGCGGCCGTGATAGCCCACTGGCCCTGAGCACCGGCGTAAAGGGCAGCCGGCGGGAGGATCGCGGCGTATGCCATTCCCGGCCCGTACAGGAAGCGGTCACCGCGCTGGCCCAGCATTCGGCCGATCTCCCATACGGCGACCCCAGCGAGCACTCCCAACCCGATCGCAAACACGGGGCCGCCGACCAGAGTGATCAGCACGGTCAGGGGAATGCCAACGGCCGCTACGCCGAGACGCCGACCCAGGTCGGATGCCATTCTCTAGCTCGTCACGCCGCCGAAGCGGCGGTCACGTTCCTGGTAGTCGAGGACGGCCCGGCACAGGTCGTCCTCACCGAAGTCCGGCCACAGAACGGGCGTAACGTGGATCTCCGAGTACGCGATCTGCCACAGGAGGAAGTTCGAGATCCGCATCTCGCCCGACGTCCTGATCAGAAGGTCCGGGTCGGGACTGCCGGCCGTGTACAACTGCGCCGCAAACGTCTCCGCCGTGATGTCCTCCGGTGTGATCCCGCCGTCGACGCATGCGGTGGCCAGGCGGCGCGCCGCACCGACGATTTCGTCGCGGCCACCGTAGCTGATGCACAGGTTGAGGCGGAGCTCTCCGCCGTTGACCGTCGTACGCTGGATGGAATCGACCGCCCGGCGGGCCTCATCCGACAAAGGCTCCAGGTCCCCGAGGACCGAGACACGAACGCCCTTCTCAGCCAGTTCTATCTTGTCCTTCTCGACGTACTCGCCCAGGAGCTTCATGAGCGCCGACACCTCCTGCGCGGGTCGAGACCAGTTCTCCTTGGAAAACGCGTAGAGGGTGAGGTGCCCGATGCCGAGGTCCAGCGCGCACGTGACGGCTCGCCGTACGGCCTTCATTCCCTCGCGATGGCCCATGAAGCGCGGCAATCCCCGGTCGGCGGCCCATCGACCGTTGCCATCCATGATGACGGCCACGTGGACCGGGATGTGGTGGCCCGACCGTATTCTCTCCACGAGTGTGTCTGGCCGCGAAATGGTGTCACTCATGTTCCGTTCCGGCTCCCGGAGCCAAGCCCCTCCGGCTCCTCCTTCATCCGCGCGGCGAGTCGGCGCAACGCGCGGAACCCTCCCAGAAAACTGTACGCCTCGTACCCAGCCCGCTGCATGAGCTCTGCAACGCGGGCGGACTTCAGACCGAGCTCGCAGTACAGCACGTAGGTACGATCCGTGCTGAGGCGGCGATAGCCCGCGATGAGGTCCAGATACTCGCTCCGGCCCGCCCCCGGCCAGTGCCACGACCGGAAGGCGTCGCGGCCCCGCGTGTCGAGAACCACCGCACCCGCCGGTATACGCTGGATGAAGATGCTCTCGCCGGCCACCCTCGAGAGGTCGAGTCCACGGAGGTCGAACAGCCGGGCTCCCTCGACGGCGGCCGCGAGGACGCTGCCGTCCAAGCCCCTCTCTTCTCGCTTGACCGCCTCGCCGGAGGCCGCCGTCGCCGGCCGACCACTCGAGATCGAGCAGTATTCGCGGACGCGCGCGGACAGGTCGTGCGTCCCGATGAGCCTGGACCGGGCAATGATCTCTTCCTTGTCCATGCCCACAAGCGGTCGCAGAACCGGCAGAGCGCTCGCATCGTCTATGGCGCGCAAGTTGGCGAGCGTTTGCGACGATACCTGTCCCACGGCCTCTCCGGTCACGATGGCATCCGCGCCCAGTCTGAAGGCGAAGCTCTCCGCCGCCCGATACATCTCCCGCTTGAGAGCGATCTGTTGAAAGGCCGGGCGGAAGGCCCGCCGCAGCTCGTCAACGACTGGCTCAAAATCCAATGACACGAGTGTGGGACGAGTCCCGTAGCTCCACTGCCCCGCGAGCACGCTCGCCACTTCCAGGACCATCCTCTGGTACGCCTCACCGCCGAGATTGCAGAACACGTAGTCCAGAGCCACCCCACGTCGCAGCATCATCCAGGCGGCAACGGCGGAATCGAACCCTCCGGAGAGCAGGCAGACCGCCCTGCCCTCGGCTCCGAGCGGTAGCCCCCCCGACGCGGGCTCCTTTCGGGAAAAGAACAGCGTGCGGTCATCCCGCACCTCTACGTAGACCTCCACCTCCGGGCTGGAAAGGTCGACGGTCGCCCCCTCGAGCAGCGCCGCACCGAGCTCGCGCATTACGTCCTGAGAGCCGAAGGAATGGCTCCCGGCGCGCCGTGCCCGCACCGCGTAGCGCTTGCCACGAACCCTGTCGGAGTACACGGCGGCGCCCACGCTCACGATCTCCGCGAGGTCGGCTCGGCACTCGGCCTCGACCTCCGAGAAGGTGCTGATCCCGAACACGCGTGACAACGCCGATGCGGGAGTTCCCGGCGAGCGGAGATACAGACGGCTCCACTCGTCTCTAAGTACAAACGAGGCTCCCTCGCTCTCCGCCACATCTCGCAGGTTGTCCGCGAGACGGCGCTGAAAACGAGCACGGGTCCGCCGACCCTTCGTGCTAATCTCCCCCGTCAGCCGAAGCATGACGTCTCCAGGAGACGGCGGCTCTCCCGCGCCCGTGGCCGGTGGGACACTATCGATCATGGCTTAACGATACGTGGATGAGGACCGCAACGTCGAATCTGCTCCGACGGAGACACGACCGCAGGGCGAGTCAGGAATCGGGACGGCGGCTCGAGAAGCGCGACGCCACGAGCGCCGCGATGATTCCGGCAATCGGGATGGCCAGGACCACGACGATCAGCACGAAGCTGTCGAAGATTGCATCCACGTTTCTTTATCCTCCCGCGCCAGCGGTGTGAGTCCTGACGGTCCAACCCGCGAGGCATCGAGTGCTGTTCTCACCAAACGCGGCATTCTACCGGCCCTTCATCTTCGGGGGCAAGCACCGGCAGACCGGCGGCAGACTGTCCGGTTTCGATACATCCGGTACCGGAGCCGGACGATCCGTTACCTCGAAATTACTTCAGATCAATAGGAGTAATATATTAATGTACATAATATTACAGGCTTATATTCAGGTTGGCACGGGCGTTGCTATTCTTACACGGCAACAGCGGCCACGCGCCACAGGGCGCGCCGATAAGCGGAGAGCCAGACCCATGAGGACAGTCATGTACTACGGTGCGGAGAGGAAGACGGAGGGATTGAAGGCGGTGCTGTCCATCGCGGCCATCGCTGCGGGATTGCTGCTTTCCAGCATGGCTGCCAGCCCTGCCCTGTATGTGGGCAGCGGCACCGTGGACGTCGTGGGGGTCTGGCGCTGGGTATCCCCGGATGTGACGAGACCGGACGAGACTCCGGTGTTCGAGATCCGGCGGGACTCGGAAGGCCGGCTCAAGGCGACTATCCTGGTACGGTCCAGCGGTCACGTACACGGGGCCGACGTCTCCTTCGATGAAGGTCATGTCTGCCTGCAGACCGAGGACGGGGCATCCTTCAAGGGTGAGCTGAGCGATGATGGGACGCGGATCCAAGGTGTGATCCACTACGGCCAATCGAGCTCAACGGCGCTGTTCGAAAGGGTCGAGCACCGAAAATTGCGCAAGGCGGCGGCGCGTAGAGCGTATGCCACGTAAGCCGCCGCCGGACGCTGCGGTCTTCGGACGCGATGTGTGAGGCGCCCGAGCTCTAGCCGGCCGGGCGCCTTTCGCGTCACGTTGAACTTCTCTCTCTACACTTTCGCGGACTGTGTCCACCCCCGAGCTCTCACGACGAGTCTCGACCCGAGAAGAACAGCCAGCACTGCGAGGAAGACGAGCGGTTCCCGAGAGTCTGCCTTGACTTTCCACAGAAAGTGAACGCCTCCAGCCAGGCCGGCGACGTAGACCAACCGATGCAGCCGCTGCCAACGACGCCCCAGGCGGCGTATCCATCCACGAGTGGAAGTGATCGCCAGCGACAGGAGGATCAGCCAGGCGAACAGGCCGATCGTGATGAACGGACGCTCGACAATGTCCTCGAGGATATACCCCCACGCGAAGAACTGGTCGAGGACCAGGTACGAGAGCAGATGGAGACTACCGTAGAAGAAAGCGAACAGGCCCACAAGGCGCCGGTACTTGACCAGGTCGTTCCTGCCCGTGAAGCGCCTCAGAGGCGTGATCGCTAGAGTGACGGTGAGCAGAAAGAGCGTCCACCAGCCCGTCCGATGCATCGTTTCCTCGATCGGATTGGCCCCCAACCGGTCGGCGAGACCTTCCACACCGAGCCACACCGCCGGCGTCAGGCAGAGCAGCCACACGACGCTCTTGTTGATCACCCTCCGGCGGCGCGGGTCCCCGGGCCTCATCGCCCCTTGGCCGGAGCGGTCAGAACCACCGACGGAGGTCGAGCCTATCATACATCGAAGCCACCTGCTCGCCGTAGCCGTTGAACATCAGCGTGGGGCGGCGCCTGAACTCGCCGAGCCGGCGCTCCCTGCGCTGGCTCCACCTGGGATGGTCCACTTCCGGATTCACATTGGCGTAGAACCCGTACTCCCTGGGCGCACTCACGGCCCAGCTCGTGGCCGGCATCTTCTCGGTGAAGCGGATTCGGACGATCGATTTGATGCTCTTGAACCCGTACTTCCACGGAACCACGAGTCGGAGAGGCGCACCGTTCTGATTCGGGAGGTCTTCCCCGTACAGGCCTGTGGCGAGCAACGTGAGAGGATGCATGGCTTCGTCCAGCCGCAAGGCCTCCACATATGGCCAGTCGAGTACACGGCGGCGCTGTCCCGGCATGTGCTCCTGATCGAGAAGGGTCGTGAACTCGACATAGCGAGCCTTGCCCGTGGGCTCCAGACGGCGGATGACATCTCCGAGCACCACACCGCGCCACGGAATCACCATCGACCACGCTTCGACACAGCGAAGCCGGTAGATTCTGTCCTCCACCGTGTGCGGCGAAAGCAGGTCCTCCAACGCGTAGAGCGCCGGATGGGCCACCTCGCCTTCCACGGCGACGCTCCACGGCCTCGTAACCAGAGTGTGAGCGTATCGGGCGGGGTCGTCCTTCCCGGTGCCGAACTCGTAGAAGTTGTTGTAGCCGGTGACGTCCTCGTAAGGCGTCAGCTCCTCATCCAGCTCCGACCGCTGAAAGGTCCACTCGGATGGCGAAGGACGCGGACCGGCCGACTCCGAGCCGCTTCCGGGACCGGCCGTCGGACGCGCCTGCATGCTCCGGGGCTCGTCGCAACCGCCCAGAATACCGGGGACCAGCGCGGCGGCCGCCGCGGCCTTCGCCGATCTGCCGATGAAATGACGGCGGTTCATATACACCGAGCGAGGCGTGATCTCGGAAGGCCTGATGTCTCCGGATCGTCGGATCAGCATCTGTTCTCCCTGGCGCGAGGTCCCGCGTCAACCGCTTTCTGTAACAATGGGGAAGTCGAAAAGATCCCGGTCCAGCGCCGAGCCCGCTGTACGAGGACTCGCAGCTTATCTATGTTCGGCCGAGCACCCGATCCGGAAGGAGGCCGGGATGGACGCACATTGGAAGATCGAGCGGTACGCCGTCTACTTGCGGTCACCTTCCCTCGGGAGCGGGGGAAACGCGGTACCACACATCATTCTTCTGCTGGGCCCGGAGCAGGACCAGAGGGCGTACCTGTACTTCCTGAACGACATGCAGCAGAAGCCGTCCAACCGCTGGACCGGAGCCTATTGGGCCGGATACTTCAGTCGCAGCCAGTACTCGGAGATCCTCGATCTTCTGCGGAATGAGATGCCGGTCTACTTCCACTACAACGACGCGATCGGACACGCTCAGTTGCAGACCGCGCTGGAAACCGCCGGCGTGGGTGACGAGGACTACGCATCGCCCCACGATTGACTCCGACCCGAAGGACCAAGGGGCGGGATTTGCCGTCGAGCACAGCGAGACCTCGAGCGCGCGAGCTACCCGCGACCGGACCGGACGATGGCTGATGTCACCTTGGTGGGAATGGCAGGGGCGGGATTTGAACCCGCGACCTAGGGCTTATGAGTCCCCCGCTCTGACCAGACTGAGCTACCCTGCCAGAAAAAAGGGTGGCCGGAGAAGCTCTCCGGCCAATTGCGCTTCGCCGAGCCGAATAGCGGGGGCAGGATTCGAACCTGCGACCTTCGGGTTATGAGCCCGACGAGCTACCAGACTGCTCCACCCCGCAATGGTCGATCAAGGTAGAGATCCTCTTCTGGATGGTCAAGTTCCTCCGCCATCATCAGACTCCTCAGTTTCCCCTGAATTCCCGCCTGATTCGGCCTTGTCTCCGTCTTCATCTTCCTCGACCGGATGGAAGCGAACCAGGACCTCCCCCTCCCGTATCAGACCGTGCTCCTCACGCGCCGCGCGCTCGATCGCCAGGTCATCCTTGGCGAGGCTATCGCCCCGTTGTGTCAGCGAATCGGTGCTCGCGATGAGGGAGTCGAGTCGCTTCACCACCGCCTCGCGCTCACCCCTCATCTTTCGCATGTCAAACACGCTGTACACGCCTCCGAATACGAGGTAGTAGCCAGCCAGCAAGAGCAGTCCACCCAGCAGACCCCTGAAGCCCCAGCGTCGGAAACTCTCACGCATAGATGCTCGCTCCGGGGTAGGTGGCGGCGGCACCCAGCTCTTCCTCGATGCGGAGAAGGCGATTGTACTTCGCCACCCGCTCCGAGCGGCATGCCGAGCCCGTCTTGATCTGCCCGGCCATGGTGGCCACGGCGAGATCGGAGATGAAGGTGTCCTCCGTCTCGCCCGAGCGATGCGAAATGACGCAGGTGTATCCAGCCGTGAGCGCCAGCGCGATCGCTTCCAATGTCTCGGTGACCGTTCCGATCTGGTTCAGCTTGATTAGGATGGAGTTGCCGACGCCGGAGTCAATTCCCCGTCGCAGCCGCTCCACGTTCGTCACGAATAGATCGTCGCCCACGAGCTGCACGCGCTCGCCGAGGCGCTCCGTCAACTCTCTCCATCCTTCCCAGTCGTCTTCGTCCAGACCGTCCTCCACGGACACGATGGGATATTCGTCCAGCCAGGCAGCGTACATGTCCACCAGCGCATTCGAGCCCAGGGCTTCGCGCCGGCCGGAGCCCTCGAATATATACGAACCGCTTGCGGGATCGAACAGCTCGGAAGCTGCGCAATCCAGGGCCAGCGCCAGGTCACGTCCCGGCTCGTACCCGGCATCCCTTATAGCCTCGAGGATCGCATCCAGCGCTTCCCGGTCCGAGCCCAGGTTGGGTGCCACTCCTCCCTCGTCGCCCACCGCCGTGTTGTGACCCTCCTCGCTCAGCTTCCTCT
>JBDHFS010000076.1:0-20760 GCA_039590285.1 Gemmatimonadota bacterium | reverse complement strand
GGCCGTGAGCCAACGCGAGCGTTGCCTCAGGCGCGAGACGACGCGCTCTCTGCGCCAGGGCATCGATCGTCTCGATCCGGTCGTGCACGAAGAAGACCTGACCCGCCCGGTCGAGCTCCCTCCTGATCGCATCCTGAATCACGGAATCGCTCCAGCCGAGAACGTGCGTGATCACGGGCATGCGGTCCCGCGGAGCGGTCTCTATCAGGGACAGGTCCCTGAGCCCACCGAGAGCCAGCTGCAGCGTCCGGGGTATGGGCGTGGCCGTGAGCGTCAGGACGTCGACCGAGCGCTTCAGGTCTTTCAGCCGTTCCTTGTGGCGCACTCCGAACCGCTGCTCCTCGTCCACCACGAGCAGGCCGAGATCGCGGAACGAGACATCGCTGGACAGGAGTCGGTGAGTGCCGATCAGGACGTCGATGCGTCCCTCGGCCAGGTCGGCGAGTGCCCGCTTCTGCTCCGCTGGCGTGCGAAGTCTCGAAAGTGACGCCACGACGACGGGGAAACCTGCGAGTCGCTCGGCGAAAGTGTGAACGTGCTGTTCGACTAGAATCGTCGTGGGCGCCAGGACGGCCACCTGCTTCCCGTCCTGTACCGCCTTGAAGGCGGCGCGAATCGCTATCTCGGTCTTGCCGTAACCGACGTCTCCACATACCAGGCGGTCCATGATGGCGGTGGCCTCCATGTCGCGCTTGACGTCGATCCAGGCGGACCGTTGATCGGGGGTGTCCTCGTACAGGAAGGACGATTCCATCTCACGCTGCCACCGGGTCTCCGGGCCGTAAGCGAAGCCCGGGCGCACGTGCCGATGGGCGTACAGCTCCAGCAGCTCGGTCGCCATCGCGCGGATCGACTGCTGGGTGCGGCGCTTCAGGGTCTTCCAGCGCTTTCCTCCCAGCTTGTGGACGGGCGGTGGCCGGCTGGCCTCCTCGGCGTCGCCCACGCCGGTCCACTTCTCAATCAGGTCGAGTCGATAGTGAGGAAGGCGAAGCACCTCGCCGTCGGCGTACTGGATCTTGAGGGCCTCGACCGTCTCATCCCCGATGCGCACGCGCTCCAGACCCGCGAACCGTCCGATCCCGTGGTCCAGGTGCACGACGTAGTCGCCAGCGCTCAGCGAGGCGATCGATTCGAGTGGCGCGACGCCATGCAGCCGCTGGTGACGTCTTACCCTGCGTGGACGGGCGAAGATTTCGTGATCGGTCAACACGAGCAGCGACTGTGGGGCGGGGACGCGAAAGCCACCGCTGAGTCCACCCAGGCCCATCGTAACAGATGCCGACAGCTCCTTCCCGGCCGTTTCGGCGAGTATGTCCTCCAGTCTCTCCAGCTGCCCCTCGTTGTCGCACAGGATCAGTACTTCATCGCCTCGCCCGGCCGCGGCGCGGATTTCGTCCACAAGCAGACTGATGCGCCTCTGGATCGGTGGGTGAGGCTCCAGCCCGAGATCGACGGCGGACGCAGCCTCGGGCGCCTCGATGGCGATGGTGGCGAGTCCCGACATCATCCGGGCCACTTCCGGCGGCGGGACGACGAGGGATTCCGTCGGCGCGGCCGCTTCGTCATCCATCTCCGCACGAGCCCGCCTGACCTCGTCCCACAACCTCCGGCCGCGCCGTTCCCGGTTTGCCTCTCCTACCTGCAGGAGGAGTGCGTCATCGGGTAGCAGCTCGATCAGGCTGCGGCGCTCCAACGGACCTCCTCCGTCCCAGATCAGCGTGTCGGAGAGGACCACCGGAAGGATCGTGATCTCATCCAACCTCTCGGTCGAGCGCTGCGTGAGCAGGTCGAGAACCGCCGCAGCGATGCTATCCTCTCGTCCCACAACTCGATGCGAAGCGGCTCTTCGGTACCGAACGGAAACACGTCCAGGATTCCACCGCGGACCACGAACTCACCCAGCTCACGGACCCCGGTCGCGCGCTCGAATCCCATCTGCTCCAAACGGCCGGCCAGCCCGTCACGGTCTATCGGATCGTCCACCCGCAGCGTGAGGCCGAACGGACCGTCCACGGCCACGGGCGAACGTTCGATCAGACCGCGGGATGTCGTGACCAGAAGCCTCGCGTCACCCGACAGGAGCGACGCGAAGGCCTCCGCGCATCGACTGGAGATCTCGACGTGAGGGTCCGTTTCCTCGTAGGGCAGGGTCTCCCGCTGAGGCAGATATCGAATGCCGCGCGCCTCGCCGAGAGTCTGGAGATCCGCGAACAGCGATTCAGCTTCGCCCGGCGTGTCTGTTACCAGGACCACGTGTCGCCCTGTTTCGCGCGCAATCGTGGCCCCGAAGACCGCGGGCGCCGCTCCGGGCAGGCCTCGGATCGAGGAGTGACCTCCCGGAGAGGGGACGACGCCGGCCCCCCGCACATGGAAAAGAGCTCGGAAGCTCCCGAGTATCACCTCGATCCACCTCTCGGCACCGCCGCCGCTCTCGCCCGGTCCCTGCCCGGTGTCGTGAGGAGCACTTCAGCCACGGCCAGGCATACGAGGACCATCAGCAGGCCGGGCAGAGCGCTACCTCCACGCCGGCCCCTGAAGATAGTCTCCAGCCACTCCGCGTCAGTCGTCGCCGACGCCGCGTCGGGATCGCCAAGACGGTGCGCGGCGTCCTCCAGCCCGATCCCCCGCAGATCGGACTCGGATGCTGGCGTCACGACGGCGAGGCGCGAGGCGCCTGAGGAGACGTGGACCCTATGCAGCCCGGCGCGCAGCGGGACGTATGGCGCGTTACCGTCCACCCTCACGACGCTCCCGGCGGGCGGCACCACCGAATCAGCGTCCGCCGGGAGGACGACTGATTCGCCGGCGCTGGTGGGGTGGGGGGCTTCACCTCCCAGTCCGGACCACCGAAACAGAAGCGCCTCAGCGAACGGGACCATGGCCGCGTCAACGGGGAGACTGGTGGACTCCGGGTCCAGCGGAGAGGCCAGCAGCATGTAGACGTCACCGTCGATCCGGCTCCGGACGAGCCAGGGCTCACCGTCGGCCGTGCGCAGCACAACGGAGTCAGACTCTGGCGACGGCGAATGAAGTGAGAATCGCCGGCGGACCCTGGCCCGATCGAGTCCCGGGACATCGGATGAGGGCTCCAGGTCCAGCTCCCCCGAAGCCTGCTGCACAGACAACCGCCAGGGGATTCCCGCAAGCTCCAGAGCCGCGTTGAAGGGGGTCAGCCGGAGCGCGTCGGCCGGTGGGATCAGCACACGAACCGCGGCTCGAACGCCTCGCATCTTACCGACCCCCGCGAGCCCCTCGACGAACACGGCATCCGCTTGCGGGCCGTCGGATACTCGCACGATGCGTCCCGCCGCCTCGAGGGTGGCAAGCGCCCGCGCCACATAGCCGTTCTCCCCGCCGAGGCTCGCCACGGACGGGGGCCGTCCCGAGCGCAACACGAAAGCCCTGTGATCGTCCACTCTCAAACCAGAAGGGGGGATCTCGACCGCGAGGTCGTGTTCGCCCGGTGCGAGGGAGGGCAGCCGGAAGGCGACGGGTCCATGAGCCGGCGTACGCGCGATGGCTACCGTCTCGCCGTCCAGCACGAGACGAGCTTCCACCGTATCGATTGGATCCTCGCTTTCGAACGACCTCAGATCGGCGACCGCGGCTCCATCACCTTCCGGACCCCTCGGCTCCACCAGGACGCCTGTGATGGCGATATTGACTGGACTGGCCGCGACCTCAGAGAGAACCAGGTCTACGTCCGCCGGATGCGCCGGCAGGGACTCTTGAAAGGATGTCGCCTGAAAGTCCGACAGAACTTGAATCTCGCGGCGCCGGCCAGGGCGCGCCGGCAAGAGACGGGCGGCCTCGCGGACGACGACGGCCAGGTCCCTCGCTCCGTCAGTGGGCTCGACTCGCTGCACCCCTGACGCCGCCTCGTCGGCGGGAGCGCCCGATATCGGAGCGTCTCCCACCGCCGGCAGGATCCAGAACCGATCCTCCCGGCCTGCATTCGCGATCGTGAGCTGAGCCCGCCGCAACTGAGTCTCCAGGAGTGACTGTTCCCCGGCCACTCGATTCATGCTTGCCGTGTTGTCGATGACGATGGCTACATCCACCGGCCAGTGATCGGATGCGTCACCTCGGCCCACCAGCGGCGCCGCCGCCGCCGCGGCGAGGACCGCCAGAAGGGAGACGCGGACCAGCATGAGCAAGCGGTCGCGGATTCGCAGCGCCCGGGCGCTCGTTCGCTGTGCCCGCTCCAGGTATCGGATCGCGGGAAACGCCACACGCTGCCGGGTGTCACGTCGGAGCAGGTGTAGCGCGAGAGGAACCGCGACCAGAAGCGACAGCGACAGCGCCCACGGATAGAGAAGGCTCATCCCAGACGCGCTCGCTTCTCCAGGAATCGACGCAGTACCTGACCGAGCGGCGTGTCCGTGGCGAACAGAGAGTAATCGGCCCCCATCCTGCGGCATTCCGTTCGCCAGCCTCTCACCGCCTCCCGGACGGCGTGTTGGTACCTCGGCCGGAGAGCGGCCGAATCACTGCGGAGCTCGTCTTCGTCCTCGGGATCGAAGTACACGGCATCGCCGGCCTGAGGCAGGTCTCGCTCGCCAGGGTCCATCACGTGTAGCACGAGGACCTCGTGGCCCCGGTATCTCAGGAAGTGCAGGGCACGCAGCGTCTCGTCCGCGTCCACGAGAAGATCCGAGACGAGCACGACCAGACCACGCCGCCTCAGCCGAACGGCCACGTCCCGTATGGCTCCCCCGGCGTCCGTCGATCCTGAGCCATCGATCCGGCCCAGCTCTCGCAGCAGGGTGGCCAGGTGCCTGCGAGAGGCCTTCGGCGCAACACGAAACCTCACCTCATCGTCGAACGCGAGAAGTCCCGCGGCGTCGCCCTGCCTCAGAAGCAGGTAGGAGAGAGTTGCCGCGACCAGTCTGGCATAGTCGAGCTTCGAGAGAATCCGGCCAGGCTCGGAGCTCCAATCCATGGAGCGGCTCACGTCAAGAGCCAGGTAGGCGCGCAGGTTGGTTTCCTCCTCGTATTGCTTCACGTAGTATCGATCGGAGCGCGCGAACATCCTCCAGTCGACGAACCGGATGTCGTCGCCCGGCGTGTACGGACGGTTCTCGGCGAACTCGACCGAGAGGCCGCGGTGCGGTGATCGGTGAAGACCCATCAGAAAGCCCTCGACAACGCTGCGGGCCACCAGCTCGAGGTTGCCGAGCGCTGCCAGGTGCGCCGGATCGAGGCGGTCGGCCCGACCTCGCTCCCACGCCGTCGGGGAAAGGTGTCTTTCGCTTGTACGGGTCTTCGCATCCATTGCGGCTGCTCGGGTGTTGTCCTGTAGAGCGGTGATCCCCGCTGGCGACGTCCGGCGGCGTCCCGTAGATGGGAAGACTCGCAACCCGTCGCAAGTCCGCAAGTCCATCGGACGCCGGGGTGAGATAGCACACCGACCCTGCGGGGAAGTTCCTGACTCGGGAGCCCCCGGGGGCCGGACGGATGGCCTCCGGCGTTGGCAGTAGGAAAAGGAGACACGAATGCACAGTCGCATCGTCAGATGCATGAGCTCCGTCGGTGGAGCGGCGACGCTTCTTCTCGCCGCCTCGGCCGCGTGCGCGCAGATGGCCGAACAGGCAGGTGATGAAGCCACAAGAGCTGCGCAGTCGATCACGGCGGAGAACCTTCAGCGTCACCTGGGCATCATCGCGCATGACTCGATGAGGGGACGCGACACTCCGAGCCCGGAGCTGAACAGGACTGCTGAATACATCGCGGCCCAGTTCGAGTCGTACGGACTCGAGCCGGGGATCGGGGACGGTTATCTGCAGAAGTACCCGATGACGCGCATCCGGCCGGCCAGGGCCGAACAACAGACCCTGGTGCTCACCGGCCCCGCCGGGCCTGTGAGCCTGGCCTACGGCGTGGACTTCTTCGTGCAGGCCTCCAGCGAGTCCGCGCGAGCCACAGGAACGCTCGCGCTGGTCGAGAGCGCGACCGATATGCCGGCCGCACGGCAGCGCATAGCGATCCTCCGGGTGACGGCGGCCAACGTCAGGCAGGTGTTCGGAGGCAGATTGCGCGAAGCGATCCGGGCCGCACAACCGGCGGGTCTCATCGTCGCCCTCGATCTGCCGGCGGATCGTTTCGAGCGCTTCAGGGGGTTTCTCGGGCGTGACCGGATCGTATACGGCGAAGTCGAGCGGGAGGGCACACCGGTCACGTTCGTCGCCTTCTCCTCGCTGCCCGCCGACCTCGCGAGTGCGCTCGAAACCGGAAGGCTCGAGGATGACTGGTCTGCGGAGATGAGCGGCGTGGCGGAGTTCAGCGTGGAAGAGGCTCCGAATACGATCGGAGTGATCCGCGGCTCCGATCCGGAGCTGCGCGACGAGTACATCTTGTTCACGGCGCACATGGACCATGTCGGTGTGGGGCGGGCGATCGATGGCGATTCCATCTATAACGGGGCCGACGACGACGGCTCCGGAACGGTGACGGTCGTCGAGCTCGCCAGGGCCTTCGCGTCCGTGGATCCGGCACCCCGACGCTCTCTCGTGTTCGTGGTCGTGAGCGGCGAAGAGAAGGGCCTGCTCGGGTCTCGATACTATGCCGAGAATCCGCCCTTCCCGCTCGAGAGCACGGTGGCGAACGTGAACCTCGACATGGTTGGCCGGAACTGGCCGGACACGATCGTCGTGATCGGTAAGGACGAGTCGACTCTCGGGCCTCAGGTCGAGCGGATCTCTGCCGAGCATCCGGAGCTGGACATGGCCGTGATCGACGATCTGTGGCCCGAGGAGAGCTTCTACAGCCGCTCGGATCACTTCAACTTCGCCCAGCGGGGCGTCCCGATCCTGTTCTTCTTCAACGGCACGCACGACCAATACCATCGGCCGGCGGACGAGGCGGAGCTCATCGACTACGACAAGATGGCCCGAATCGGCAGACTGGTCTTTTACCTGGGCCTGGAAGTGGCCAACGAGGATGAGCGGCCGGCCTGGGATCCGGACGCGTACGAGAGGGTAGTACAACGCCCGCGATCCTGAATCCGGAGAAGTTGAACGCCCTTTGAAACGGGCCTAGATTCTACGTGAACCGGGATGCGTCGGCCGCCTGCCGGCGCGGTCCCGGTCTCCAACTCAATGCGGGACGGATATCATGGCAGAGCAGGGCGACACCCCCGTGGTGATCGTTGAGCGGCGAGGGTCAGGCCTCGGAGCGTTCGTCGGAGGCGCCATCCTTGGCGCGGTCGTCGCACTCCTGTATGCGCCCAAATCAGGCGAGGAGACCAAGGCGGAAATCCGGGACCGGGTCAAGCGCCTCCGGGACGACGCGGAAGATCGTCTCCACGTGCTGCGCGACGACGTCGAGGACCGATATCGTCGCGTCCGGGATGACGTTGAGGATCGCGTCGACCGGGTGCGGGGAGACCTCAGCGACCGGGTGGACACGGCGCGAGAGGATCTCCGCCATCGGAAGGCCCAGGCGGAGGAAGCCGTGAAGGTTGGTCGCACCACGGCGCGAAAGGCCCGGGAAGACCTCGAGAAGCGCGTCGAGGAAAGCAAGGATGAGTACCGACAGCGCGTAGCCGAGCTCGAGGAGCCGGTCTCCGACGAGGCAGCCGAGCCGATAGAGGCCGCGGAAGAGACGGCGGCGGACTGATCGCGGCACGAGGCAGCGAAGCACCGGCCCGCAGGGCTGGAGCGCTTCGCCAGGCCCCTTGACCGTTCGCCCGCCCATCCCGGACAGCGCGCCCGGCAGACGTTCGGGTTCGGGCGCCCGACACGTTCCGGGATTCGGGCGTGGCCTCAAGGGCGTCTGGGAGTACATACGTGAGGTGTACGATCAGGCGGCGGCCGACAATATTTTCTTCCTGGCCTCAGGCCTGACGTTCAGCCTGCTTCTCGCGGCGATCCCCTTTCTTCTCCTGGTCCTGTCCCTTGCCGGGATGGTCCTGGCGCCCCGCATAGACGCCCCGCAGAACGCCGTCATGAACTGGCTCGGAACCCTCATGCCGGTGAACGAGGCGACCGAGGCGCAGTTGCGCGAGCAACTCCAGGACGTGGTGGAGTCCTCACGCTCGGTGGGCATGATCAGCGGCATTCTGTTCGTGTGGTTTTCCACCCGACTGTTCGGCTCGCTGCGCACCGTGCTCGAGGCAGTGTTCGACCTTCGCGAGGGTCCGGGAATCATCAGAGGCAAGATCCTGGACGTGAAGATGGTGGTGATCGCCAGCATCCTGCTCACCGCCAACATCGGGATCACGGCGACCATGACCACCCTTGGCCTCGAGCTGGTTCAGCAGATAGGGCTTCCGACCGCGCCAACTCTCAGAGCGCTCGGCTACGCGACGGCATACGGGGCGATCTTCCTCATGTTCCTCCTCATATACAAGTTCGTTCCGACCACCCGCCTGAGGTGGAGTATCGCCGCCGTGGCGGCCCTGTTCTCGGCCGTCGGCTTCGAACTCCTTAAGGCTGCCCTCAGCTGGTATCTCTCAGAAGTAGCAGACTTCAGCCAGGTGTTCTTCGCGTTCGCCACCCTGGTGGTGCTGGTCGTGTCGCTTTACTACGCCGCGGTGATCTTCGTGCTGGGGGGTGAGGTGGCGAAGGTCTACGGGCAACGCCGGGTAATGCGCAGGCAGCGCGAGCTGTTCGACCAGGCCTGAACGGTCTCTCCCAGTGATGCATCCGGTGGCGTAGGTCCGGTGCCAGGCCTAGATTCCCGACGTCTCGTCTATCCGCGGTGCGGCTCAGGAGGTCAGGTGGTGCGATCGGCCGGTGGCCGAAAGATCGTCCTGCGGAACAGAAAGGCCCGACACGAGTTCCAGATTCTCGAGGAGCTCGAGGCGGGCCTCGTTCTTGAAGGGGCTGAGGTAAAGTCTCTGCGAGCGGGCAGGGCGAGCTTCGCCGACGCGTATGCGGTCGTGGAGGACGGCGAGCTGTGGCTCCACAACCTGCACATCAGCCCATACGAATCGGCCCATATCGACCTCCCCGACCCTCTGCGACGGCGAAAGCTTCTGGTGCACCGCCGGGAGCTGCGACGCCTCGCTGTGCGAACGGCCGAGCGAGGCTTGACCGTGGTTCCGCTGGACCTGCATTTCACGCGGGGCCGCGCCAAGATCACGCTGGGACTCGCGAGGGGAAAAAAGCTGCACGACAAGCGCGAGAGCCTGAAACGCGACGCCATGCAGCGGGAGGTCGAACGTGCACTGCGCGGATCGGAGTCGGATTGAAGTGAGCGGGAAGGGTGGAGGGAGACGACGGGGCGCTGGCCGGGCGGCCGCGAGAGGAGCCACTCTCGCAGTCGGAGCTCTGCTCGGTGGTGTCGGCGGCTTGACGGCACAGCCGTCGGCGACCGCGCAGGTGCAGGTGGATGGGGCATCGTATCCCGTCGAAGTCGCGCGCCACTCGGGATTCGAGGCGATGCCGTGGAGTCAGGTTCCCACGGACCTGGTTTCCGGCACGTTCCAGCGGGAGGGCATTGCCACCGGCTCGATGGCGGGGAAGACCCTCGAGCTCCGGATTGGATCGCCGTTTGGCAGACACGGGGAGTCGGTCTTCCAGTTGAGAAACCCGCCGTATCGCGAAGCCGGCGAGATTTGGGTCCCGCTGGAGTTGTTCACAGAAGGCCTTGTGAGCGCGGAGCCGATCGAGGGGCCGACGACGACGGATGTGCAGGAGACGGCGGCCAGCAGTCCAGTGGCGGTTGCCGATCCGCGACCCACGCCGGACTATCGCAGGCCCGGCCCGTGGCGCGTGGTCATCGACCCCGGGCACGGGGGCTACGAACCGGGAACGGTTAGCCCGCGAACCGGTGTCAGGGAGAAGGACATCACTCTCGCGGTTGCGAGGAAGCTGGCGGACGAGCTCCGCAGCCGGGGTCTGGAGCCCCTTCTCACGCGCGAACGCGACGTGTTCGTGAAAGTGATGGATCGCCCGAGCATGGCCGTCGACATGGACGCTGACGTGTTCATTTCGATCCATGTCGACGCCCAACCCGGCCGGGGCACCTCTGCCAGGGGATTCACGACCTTCTACCTCGGGCGTGCCCGTACCGACGATGCGCTTCAGGTTGCCCTTCGCGAGAACGCCGTGATCGAAATGGAGGAAGGCAGCGAGCCCCCCAACATGGCTCAGCTGGAGATCATACTGGCCACGATGGACCGGGACGCCTATCGCTCGGAATCCAAGCTACTGGCGGGCCATATCCAGAACGGGCTTCGTGGCGCGCTCGATACACGTGACCGCGGCGCCAAGCCGGGCCCATATTACGTCCTTCTGACGCCAGGTCTGAGGCCTGCGGTGCTTGTGGAGCTCGGTTTCATCACGAACAACGGCGACGAGAGGAAGCTCACGGACGGCGGGACGCAGGATCGCATCGCGCGCTCTCTGGCGGACACCATCGAAGAATACCTCGACGATTCGGGGAGGCGCATCGAGACCATGGAGGGCCGAGGTTGAACCGGGCCGTATCTTTCGCACTCGTCGTCGTCGGTGGATGCGTCTACTTCAACGCCATGTACGACGCCCGGCGGGAATTCGATGACGGTGTCCGGAAGATGCGGGAAAAATCCGAGATTGCGGCGAGAGTGCAGTTCGACAGCGTGATCGCCAAGACCGGGCGGATCCTCGAAGACCATCCCGGCAGCAAGTGGGCCGATGATGCGGCCATCCTGAAGGCTCGATCCGAGCTGTACACGCGAAAATGGGAGTCCGCCATCGAAACGGCGGCGCTCGCGGCGGCGCTCTCTGACGACGAGAGTACGATGGCCCTGGCTGCAGGCTTGGCCGGGGTGGCACACCGGGAGATCGGAGAGACCGTCGCGGCTGATTCCCTTCTGACATTGGCGATCGGCGCAGACATCGACGCTGACGACCGGGCGCTGTTCCTCTTCCAGCGAGGGCTCGCGCGGCAGCAGATGGGGAAAGCCGAGATCGCGGCGGCCGACCTGGAAGCGGCCGCCACCGAGCTCAACCTGTCCACCGAGGGCCGTCTGACACTGTCGGTCGCCCTCCGTGACGTGGGCGACTACGAGCGATCGGCGCAGCTGGCCGGCCAGCTGCTGGCCACGACGACCATAAACCCGGTATCTCCCCTGTACTCGCACGTGGACTCTTTATCGGTGCTCGACCCACGATCCGTCGACACGGTCGTCGCCCGCCTGCTGCAGAGTCCGAGTCTCGCGGCCACGCGCACGTCCACCTACCACTACCTGCGCGGCCGCGCACACCTGCATTCCACCGACACGACGGAGGCTCTCGTACAGTTCGAGACGGCGATCGCGGTTTCGTCCACGGCCACGGCGGCCGCCGACGCGGCCTACTGGGTCACCGAGCTGCAGCTGCGATCGGCGGACACTCCTGATGACCTGACCGCGCTGCTGGATCTCTACTCGGTGGCTCGCCGATCGATGTCATCCGAGATCCGTACGAATGCGGCGGCCAGGGACGGCGCGACGCGGACTTTCGCCGGTCTGATGGAGGCGTACGACAGCCGCGGCGCCACAGCGGCCGAAGCCGTGCTACGGGCGGCGGAGTTGGCCGGCGCGGACCTGGAAGCGCCGGCCGTGGCCCGCGGGCTGTATCTGCTGTACCTGGATCTGGCTCCGGAGTCACGGTGGGCCGCTAAGGCGATCTTCGGTGCTATCGCGGTATCGGGCCACCCGCCGGACCCCGCCTGGATCGAGGACCGCGGCCAGGTGACGGACGCGGACCTGCGAGCCCGTCTGGCCACGCTGCCCGCCGACGACCCGTACCGGCAGACTCTCGCGAGTCCGGACGAGCGGCGGCCGATGGCCGACTCGCTATACGTCCTTGCCGAGGCGGACCTGAGGCGCCGCCTGAGCGAGATCCGGCGGTTATTCGATCCCTCGGCCACCTTCGACACGATTCCGGCGGCCGTGGACTCGGTCCCGGCGGACGGGAGGGCGGAGCAATGACGCCGAAGCCGGCGCGATCCTGGGCGAGGGTGAACGCGAACCGGTTGGTGGCTCGCCACACACGCTGGCTCGAGGTGGAGTGCCCGGACATCGCCTCCGGCGCCGACCCGGGGCAGTTCGTCATGATCGGAAAGGGTCTCGAGGATGTGGCGGCTCCATTCCTCCCGCGGCCGTTCAGCATCGGCGGGCGGACGGGGGAAGACCGCCTGGGATTCCTGGTCCGCGAGTTCGGAGCAGGCAGCCGGCGTATCGCGGCCGCCGCTCCAGGCGATGACCTGCTTCTCCTGGGGCCCCTGGGTCGACCCTTTCACCTCCCCGACGACGGGCCCGTCCTGTGTCTCGCCGGAGGCGTCGGCCTCGCTCCCTTTCTATTCGTCGGCGCGGAGGCCCACCGAACAGGTAGATCGGTGCGTCTGGTGTACGGAGAGCGCACGGCCGACCGCGTCTTCGACCCCGGGCTGATCCGGGATCTCACAGGCTCGGAGCCGGATCTCCGAACAGAGGATGGTTCTGTGGGGAGTCTCGGCCTGGTCGTGAACGACCTCGACCTGTCCGACTCGCCACAACTGCTGGCGTGCGGTCCACAGCCGATGCTTCAGGCCTGCGCTCGTCTCGCCGCGGAGTCCGGTCTGCCGCTCCAGGTGTCAGTAGAGGAACACATGGGTTGCGGAATCGGAACCTGCCAGGGATGTGTGGTCCGGTCCGCGACCGGCGAATGGATCAAGTCGTGCACGGAAGGGCCGGTGTTCGACGCCAGGGAGCTCGAATGGCCGACCTGACACAACGGTTATTCGGCACCGACTTCCAGAGTCCCGTCTTACTGGCCTCGGGGACGTGCGGATACGGTGAGGAGTACGCTGAGCTGATCCCGTTGGAACGGATCGGCGGCCTGGTCACGAAAGCCGTGAGCCTCGAGCCCAGGTCTGGCAACCCGCCGCACCGTGTAGCAGAGACTCCGGGAGGAATGATCAACGCCATCGGACTTCAGAATGTCGGGCTGGAGAGATTCCGACGTGAGAAACTGCCGTGGCTGAGGAGCAACCTCGACAAGGCTCGTGTGCTCATCAACGTCGTCGGGCACTCGGCGGAAGACTTCGGCGCCGTCGTGTCGGGTCTCGACGGGGACGATGGCTACCTCGGTTTCGAGATCAACGTGTCTTGCCCCAACGTCGAGGGCGGGACCCTGTTCGGAACGGACAAGATCGCCCTGGCGGATCTCGTCGGCCGGTTGCGCGCGCTTACCGAGCGGCCGCTCGTCGTAAAGCTCACTCCCAACGTCCCGGACATCGAAGCGTACGCGAGGATCTGCGAAGAGCGTGGCGGGATCCGGTCGCGCGACGATGCGATACAGTACATTCTGGCCGGTGCTTCCCTCGTTCAGATCGGGACCGCCCTGTTCGTCGATCCCGCCGTCGCTACCGAAGTGCATGATGGGATCGGGGATTATCTGGACAGCCACGGATTCGACCGGCTCACAGACCTGGTCGGTGCGGTGGAGATACCGGAGAGCGCGTGATGGACCGGACACCGCCACCTTCAGAATCCACGCGCCGGCCCGAAGTGATCGTGGCCCTCGACTATCCCGATCCCGAGTCCGCTTTTCAGCTCGTGGACCGTCTTCCCGGGGGGACCTGGTACAAGGTGGGATTGGAGTTGTTCGCCCGTGAGGGCCCTCCCGTCGTACGTCGCCTCGTCGACCAGGGTCGTCACGTGTTCCTGGATCTCAAACTGCACGATATACCGAACACGGTCGCCGGGGCAGCGCGTGCCGCGGCCGCGATGGGAGCACGGCTGCTCACGGTTCACGCGGCCGGCGGTGAGGCCATGCTTCGAGCCGCCGTCGAGGCCATAGCCGAGGGGAGTACGGCGGGATTCGGCCGAACGCAACTGCTGGCGATCACGGTACTTACATCGCTCGACGACACGTCGCTGGCCGGCGTCACGGGTCGGGAATCGTCCGTCGAGGAAGCCGTCGGCCGGCTGGCAGGACTGGCGCGCGAGAGTGGAATCGACGGTGTGGTCTCCTCTGTGGCAGAGTGCCGCGCCGTGAAGGTGGCCTGCGGTGACGACTTTCTGGTGGTCACGCCGGGCATCCGTCTGGCGGGGCAGGGATCGCAAGACCAGAAGAGAGTAGCGACGCCGGCCGTCGCACGCGCTGCGGGCGCCGACTACCTGGTCGTCGGTCGCGCCGTGACGCAGGCGGATGATCCGGCGGCAGCTCTGGCGCGCGTCAAGGCGGATCTGGATTAGGTTCTTAGATGTCACAGCCGCTCTTCCCGGCGCGTTGTGTGGTGGATCGGAGAACGACGATCGAGAGACCACCGAACCCCGGCGGAGGCTGTATGTTCGGCCTGCGGTACGCGACTACCCTCCTCCTGCTGTTCGCGGGGCTCCTTTCGGCCTGCGACGACGGAGAGCCCGCGGGTCCGTGCGTCTGCACCGAGGAATTCCGATCCTACTGGCTCGATGTCCGCGAGATCGACGGTGGCCCGGCCGAGGGTGTTCAGGTTTCGGTCGTCCGCGAGAGCAACGGACAGAAGCTCGGGTACGGGACTCCGGTTTTCGAGCCTGGCACTTATCTGATCATGGACGACGGCTTCACAGAGCAGATAGCGCGAGACGAGGGTTTTCAGGTTGACGGTGAGAGAGGCGCCGCCACCTTCCAGGCCTCCTTCCGTTTCGGTACCGACGCCTGCCGTTGCCACGTCATCAAGATCGACGGGCCGGAGAGCGTCACCCTCTCCCCTGATTAGGGCGAGATCCTGGTCCACAGACCCAGCGAAACCTGAACCGGGGTCGGACTCCTCATCGTGGTGGCGAAGATCGTCGACGGTGTCGATGTCGAAGGGTTCGGGGCCGCTCTCCTCGCGGCCCTCGTGCTGGGGCTGGTGAACGCGTTTCTTAGACCGATCGCCGCCTTCCTGGCGCTACCGGTCAACATCCTCACGTTGGGGCTACTGTGGTGGCTTATCCGGTGGGTGATCAACGCTTTCATGCTGTGGTTCACGTCGGCCATCGTGCCAGGATTCAAGGTACGGGGCTTCGGCCCGGCCTTCTGGGGCGCCGCACTCCTCACGATCGGCAACTTGCTGCTGATCTGGATCTTTTGAACCGGTCACGTGCGACGGACCGCTAACGCGCAGCTCGCGGCCAGCCGCGCGGCGACGTCGACCCGGATCTGTCGCTCCGGCGACACGATGCGCAGACGGCCGTAGAATCCGGCCCTGGCGACGGCCTCGCCGATGAAAGCGATCGCGAGTGCCCACACGGGGAGTGGCACGCCGGCGAGGGTCCACGTCAGGGCCGGAACGGCCAGGCCCAGAGTCGTCCGGGTTCCCAGGGTTACGGTTGGCGTCGGGCTCGGCGTGCCAAGCTTCATGTCGCCGTGAGCCCGCAACGCTCGCGCGACACCGACGAGCTTCAGGGCGCCCGCGAACCCGGCGATTCGGACGTCTCCCATGAGCAGCCCGGCCAGATACACTCCGGTAAGAAGTGACCCACCGTCGTCGAGTATCGGGGTGAGGCCCGAGTACACCGGTCGATAGACCTGATCCGCGGACAACAGCATTCCCAGTCCGACGGCGACGGCCACGCCGCCAACCGCCAGTCCAGGGCCGCCATCGAGCACCAGAGAAACGATCCCCGCCCCGGCGAAAATGGCGAAACCGGCCACCTCACGGCTGAGCCAGGAGCGTCGGAGGTTGAGGATGGCCCTCCACGCTCGGTCCCGCCGGCCCAGATGGGCCAGGCTGAGAAGCGTCGCCAGGGCCACACCCGCGGCGAACGCCACCGGTGGAACGGCCGCGGACCCGGTCACAGAAGCCGCGAGAACAGAGAACAGGGTCGCCAGCAGGAAAGTGAAGGCGGCGAGCGACCACTCGGACTGGAGTCCGATGCCGCCATCCGGTTCAGCCCCGAAGGTTTCCAGCGCCACGGAAGGCGCCGAACCCGCGCCCGCTCTCGCGGTACGCGACAGGTCGGAGAACGACTCCCTCGCCGGGAGGGCGCGGATCGCCGGCCCGAGCCCGGTCCGTGGGAGGCCCTCGATCGCGTCCGACAGGTCCGACTCGGCAAGCATCCCGTAGTCCAGCGCTCCCGTCGGACAATACTGAGCACATGCCGGTTTCAGGCCTTCGCGCAGCCGGTGCGCGCAGAAAGTACACTTGCCCATGACCCCTCGCTCCGGCTCGAACCGCGGAGCGCCGTAGGGACAGGCCCACGCGCAGTAGCCACACCCGACACAGCGAGTAGCGTCGACGAGCACCGCCCCCGTCACCCGATCCCGCTCATATGCCTGGGCCGGGCACGCATGCATGCACGCCGGTTCCAGGCAGTGATTGCAGGCCAGGGACAGGTGAAACACGGGCACGCCCGGTTGTCCTCGCTCGTTGAAGGTCAGCACGGTGCGCCAGCTGCGTCTTTCTCCCAGGTCGTTCTCCACCTGGCACGCGAGCTCGCAGGCCTGGCACCCGGTGCAGCGGTCGGCGTCGAAGACGAAGGCTCCGCGCATTTCAGGCGGGCTCCACGTCCACGAGGGTGTCGTGGAAGGCGGCCCCGTGTCCAATGTCCGTCTCGCGACCCGGCGAGCAGAAGTTGACCGTGCCTCCGTCGGTGATCCACCACCCGTTGGTGACGCTCACGCACCCTTCCTTGAGTCCCGGGTCCAGGCGCGCCGGAAGCCGAAGCTCTCCTCGCCCGTTGTGGATCCTGACGCTCATCCCGTCGGCGATGCCCCGGGCCGCTGCGTCGTTCGGGTTCACGTGGACGGCGGGAGCCGGGTCCAGACGACGGATCATCTGCAGATTGCCGAACTGCGAATGGATCCGATTCTTCGTGTTGGGCGTCATCAGGTACAGGGGATGGGTCGTGGCAGCGTCCACCCGACGCACGGATTCCTGGGGCTCGGAATACGACGGAAGCCGGTCAACTCCCCAGCGTTCGGCGGCCTCGTCAGACACCAGCTCGATGCGTCCGGAGGGCGTGGGAAAGACTCCGTCCGCGAACGCGATCTCCTGGTTGCCCGGCGCCGGCACGGGACCCTCTCGCAACGCTTGGAGGTCGAGACCATCGAACGGCGCCAGCTTGGCCTCCAGAAACGCCTCGACCGCCTCGTCCGAAGGCGAGGGAATCCGGCCCTCGAGAGCTTCCGGCGGGATGTCCAGGCGTCCCGCGAGAAGCCAGTAGATCTCGGTCTCGGGCTTCACCTCGCCCGGCGGGTCGAGAAGCTTCTGCTTCAGCTGTAGATACGAGTGCCAATAGGCTCCGATCACGTCCGTCTGCTCGAACATGGTCTTCGCCGGAAGGACGAGGTCCGCCTCGCGTGCCGTGTCCGTCATGAACTGGTCGACGACCACGCGGAACTCGAGTCCTCGAAGGGCTTCGAGCACACGGTTCGTGTCCGGGTTCTGCGTGACCGGGTTTCCCCTCTCGATCCAGGCCATTCGGAGGGGAGGATCGGACTGGGCCAGCATGTCCGTCCCGAGGCGTGCGGTGGACACTGAGACCCTGAGAATGCCATCCGGAGTAGCCGGCGGATAGAACGCCAGTGGATCGCTCACTTCGTCGAAGACCTGGCTTTGCAGGTTGGCGTATACCCAGCCGGCTCCGGGCCGGCCGATGTTACCCGTGATCGCCAGCAGCGCCAGTATCGCACGCATCGTCTGCCCGCTGTTCGTATAGCGCTGCATGCCGAAGCCCGCCGTGATGGTCACCGGCTGGGCACGACCCACCCACTCAGCCAGCCGCCTGATATCGGGGACCGGAACGTCTGTGATCCCGGCGGCCCACTCGGGAGAGCACTGTTCTGCCAGCGAGGCGAACTCGGCGAAACCCAGGACCCGATCACGCACGAACTCCTCATCCACGGCTCCCGCCCGGATGACTTCGTGGGCCACGGCGAGCGCCAGGGCGCCATCGCTTCCCGGACGGGGCCGGATCCACAGGTCGGCCCTCTCGGCCGTCTCCGTTCGCCGTGGATCGATCACCACGAGACGCGCCCCGGCGTCCATCGCCTCGTGCACGAAAGGCATCTGGTGAATATTCGTCTCTGCCGCGTTCTTGCCCCACATGACGATCAATCGGGCCCTCGAGATATCCCACGGGGCGCTGTGTCGGTTGTCTCCCAGGGTCAGACGGGTCGCCTCCAATCCTGCCGGCCAGCACAGGTCGCCGTAGGTGGTCGTGCACCCACCGAACAGCCGCCAGAACGCGAGACCCGCACCATTGAGGAGCCCCTTCGTACCGCTGCCGGCGTAATAGAGCAGGCTTTGCGGTCCCGACTCTGAGCGGATTCGCCGGAGGTGGCCCGATATGAGATCGAGCGCATCCTCCCAGGACGTAGGCTCGAAGTTGCCGTCCCCTGTTCGGCGCAGGGGACGCAGGAGGCGATCAGGCGACCGCACGCGCTCCACATAGCTGAGCCCCTTGAGGCACACGCCCTCCGGCGTGGCCCGGTTGCCGGGATGCGGCTCAATGCGGCGGACGACACCCGCCTCCACGTGCACGCGCATCCCACAGGTGCTGTAGCAGTTCCTGGGGCAGGCCGTCGTATGGACGGACATGGCGGCAAAGGCTCCGGTCCGGGGAGTCGGCGTCACGACCGCCTATGGTGGTGTGGAGCCCGGTGCCGGTCAACCCGAGGCGGGGCGAGATCGGCGAAACAGGAGAGTCCCGTACACGGCCAGATTGAACACGACGAGGCCCGCCCCGAGCGCCACGTGAATCTCGTCCCAGCCCGCGGGATAGACGATGCCACCCACGTAGTGCTCGATGAAGCCACCCTCATAGCCCGCCTGACCGGCAAGCAGCCGGAGCCGCTGCTCAAGCGGCGTGAGAGGACAGACCCAGCCGACGATCTCGATCGCCGCACCGTAGCCGAGAACGGGAACGTGAAGCCAGGCGAGGCGTCTCCAGCGAAGAACCGCGAGTCCGCCGAGCGTAACGAACAGGACAAACGCGAAGTGTGCCACCAGTACGAGATCAGCCAGTCGACCGTACAGCAGCGTCTTCTCCTTGCCGAGGAACCCGGTCGCTGGACCGGCCACCGGAGAGTGTCTGGATCCTACACCGTCGGGCCGCCGCGGTCCCGCGAACGTCATGCAGGACAACCGAGACCGTTCGGATCCGGAAACCCCGCACGCCCGGACCGCGTATGCGTCACGGGGCGTCATGGATCCATTGGCTCGTCCTCCGGTAGAGTATCTCCGGGAGGGTCACCGTACATGAAAGCGATTCGCATCATCCGACCGGGCGAGCCCGAAGTGCTGGAGCTCTCCGATATGGACGATCCGGTCCCCGGACCCGGTCAGGTACGCATCGACGTTTACGGTACGGCCCTGAACCGTGCCGACCTCCTGCAGCGGCGGGGAGCCTACCCGGCGCCGCCCGGGGCTCCCCCGGATATACCCGGTCTCGAGTTCGCGGGAGTGGTCGAGGAGGTTGGCGATGGCGTGGACGAGTCCGCCGTCGGCTCCTGGGTGATGGGCCTCGTCGGTGGCGGGAGCTACGCGGAGAAGCTCGTTACCGAGGCCAACCACACCGTCCCGATGCCCCAGGGCCTGCAGTTCGTGGAGAGCGCGGCCGTCCCGGAAGCCTTCTGTACGGCTTACGATGCTCTGGTTCTCCAGGGAGGACTGAGGGACGGGCAGACCGTGCTGATCCATGCCGCCGGCAGCGGTGTCGGTACGGCCGCGATTCAGATCGCGAGGAGCTTCGGAGCCTCCCGGGTATTCGGCACGGCCTCCGCGGCCAAGCTCGAGGCTATCGAGGAGAGAGGACTTCAGCTCGATGTCGCCATCGACTACCGAAGGAAATCTTTCCGCGACGTGATCCGAAGGGAGACAGTGGGGCAGGGCGTCGACCTGATACTGGACCTGGTGGGCGCCACCTATTGGACCGATAACATCGCCAGCCTCAAGACCCGCGGCCGGATCGTGCTCGTCGGACTGATCGGGGGCACCATGGCGCAGCTGAACCTGGGCGTGCTACTCCGCCGGCGCCTTCATGTGCTCGGAACGGTGATGCGATCGCGAGATACGGACGAGAGGCGAGAGCTCGCAGGAAGGGTACGGGAAGACCTGGTCCCCAGATTCGAGTCTGGCGAGCTCTTCCCGATCGTGGATCGGGTGTTCGACCTTCGCGAAGCCGCCGAGGCCCACGCCTACATGGAAGACAACCGGAACGCGGGGAAGATCGTTCTCCGCGTAAGAGCGGCCGGCATGTAGCCGGCCTCTACCCTGCCGCTCCGGCGCCAGCCGGTTCCGTCGCCGTCCGGGATTCGAGCTCGCCGGGCTCGGGAACCGCTATGTCCTGCAGGCCGACCACGCCCTCTTCCAACCACAGATAGTCTCCATCGAGAACCCGCCGTGCGGTTCGGTACATCTCCACGTCGTCGTTCGATCGCATTCCGCCGAACAGATCGGCCACGCGCCTCCGGGACATGCGGCAGAACGTATCCGCCATCTCCACGGCCTCGTCCGCGTGGGCCTTGCCCGTGCGGAGGAGCATCGCTGTCCTGCACACGACGGCGGCCATGGCGAACAGCTCCGCCCCGATGTCGACGCCTCGGAACAGAAGCATCTGGCGGTTCTGCAGCCCGGCGCCGTACCGGATCATCTTGTGGAACAGCGTTCGAGCGAGTCTGCGTGAGCTCCTCTCGACGAACCGCATGTGACCGGCCAGACGCCCAAGCCTCCGGTAGCCTCCGATTCGTGGCAACCACTGCTTCGGGTACCAGATCGCGTAGAAAGCAGCGACCCTGGGAAGGAGGGCCAGCTTCTGCCCGAATCCCAGGTCTCCCTCGACTAGTGGACCCGCCACCTGCAGGTGTCGATCCACGGCCTCGCGCGCGATGAACAGGCGCA
>JBDHFS010000075.1:0-11731 GCA_039590285.1 Gemmatimonadota bacterium | reverse complement strand
CGGAGGATGAGGGCACGCCGGTGGGAACCCGCCAGATGACGTTCAGCACCGGGGATGACCGGTCTCCCGAGTGGTCCGCGAGCGGCGATTCGATCCTCTACGTAGCCGAGGGGTACGGCGATCTCGCTCGCTCGGATGGCGTGGTCCTGTCCGTGCCGAGGGTGGGAGGCCTGGCGGAGGCCGTGTTCACTGTCCTGCAGCCGGATCGCGCCCTCGGTCCCGCGATCCTCGCGCCAGCGATCGAGCCGGGCTCCCGGCGCATCGCCTACGTGCAGCTCATTCCCGGTGGAGAGACCGTGTGCGAGGCGGATGCCGCCTCGTGCGACGCCACCGATTCGCTGCCCCCCCCGCCAAGACTGCAGGGCGGCAGGCTGCGGGTCCGCACCCCGGGCGCTACGTCGCCCGCCGACCACGACCCGACGGTGGCGATCGAGTTCGATGGTGTCGAGCTCGACGGGTCCCGGCACCCGTTCGGCCTGCCGGGAGTCTGGATCACCCTTCTGCACCCGTTCCAGCGCCTGTACAACGATCTGGGAGCGGTCCCGGCCCGCCCATCCTGGGAGCCGGCGGGAGGCCGGTTGGTCACCAGCGACGGGCTGCGGCTCCTCACGTGGCGGCCCGGCGACCCTGCCGCGACACCGATCCCGGGGTCCGAAGAAGGCACGTATCCGGCGTGGAGCCCGGACGGGAGTCGAATCGCGTTCACCCGGCTGGATCGGGGACCGGAGCTCACCACTTCGTGCCAGCACATCGTGTTCGGGCAGACCGGATCGTTCGTGGCATGCGTCGAGGAGCGAACACAATGGCCCATCGGGCGTGCCATGATCGTGCTGATCTCGCCCGGGGGAGGTGAAACGATCCCGGTGACAGAGGGCTCGGATCCGACCTGGTCCCCGGACGGGTCCTGGATCTACTTTTCCCGGTCGGACGGAATCTGGCGAATCTCCCCGCAGAGCGGGGTCGAGGAACGGATTCCCGGTGCGGACGGAGGACTGGAGCCGGCCATATCGCCGGATGGCCGGGAGCTGGCGTTCGTCATTCGTGACGCGGAGGGAAAGGGGGATGTATGGGTCGTCCCGCTTCCGCGATGAAATCGCCGCCCAGGTCCCGTGCGAGCTCCGCGCTTCGTGCCCCGCTCCGGCCGGTAGCGGCGGCGCCGACAGGACTCGTTTTCGGCCTGGCCGCGTGGGTTGCGCTGGCGACGGCGTGCGGCGAGCCGATCTCCGTCATCGGCGACACGCCGGGCCTCATGCGAGTGGTGGCCGGCGTGCCGGAGCAGCAGGGACGTGACGTTTCGGACCGTGCCACGCAAACCGAGCTTCGCTATCCCGGCGGCGTGTCGATGGATCTCGACGGCGTGCTGTATGTGGCCGACACCGACAACAAGCGACTTCTAGCCGTCACTTCGTCGGGGGAGCTCCGGGTGATCGTCGACGACCTCCTGTGCGTCGCGAACTGCCTCGTAAGGGCCACGGATGTCGCCGTCGACGGAACGGGCGGGCTGATCGTGGCCGACGTGCTCGGGCACCGCGTGTGGCGCTTCGACCGGGCGACGGGAGCTCGTACCCTGCTGGCCGGGGATGGGCAGAACGAGTCCGGTCCGGACGGCGATCCGGCGATCTCTTCCTCCGTTCAGGGGCCGCGCGGCGTGGCCGTGGGACCGACCGGCGAAGTGTACTTTTCCGAGAGCCGGGGCCACCGTGTGCGAACGATCCTGCCGGACGGGACGCTCGCAACGGTGGCCGGAATCGGCGTAGCCGGCTTCGGTGGGGACGGCGGGCCGGCCACGGAAGCGGGAATCGACTTTCCAGGCGGGCTCGACGTGGCGGAAGGCATCCTGTACATCGCCGACGCCGGCAACAATCGCATCCGGGCCGTGGACCTGTCGTCAGGAACGATCTCCACGATCGCCGGGTCCGGCGTGCGCGGGCTCGGGGGAGACGGTGGAAGCCCGCTGGGAGCCCAGCTCAGCCTGCCCCGGGACGTCGCGGCAACCTCCAACGGGCGAACCCTTTACGTGGCCGACGCGGGAAACCACCGGATCCGTGTGGTGATGCCCGCGTCGGACCTCATCAACACCTTCTCCGGGACCGGAGAGACGGAATACAACGGAAACCTGCTGGATGCCGGGGCGACCGCGCTCCACAACCCACTCGGCGTGGCCACCTCTCCGTTCGGCCTCGTGCTCATCGCCGACACCAACCACCACATCGTTCGGAGGACGCCGACGGGCTTCTAGCCCATCAGGATTTCCACAGCTCCGTATCGGGCCGGAACGCCACCCACGCGAACCAGAAGTGGTTCCCGTGTGCGATCGGAGACAGACGCTCGCCCTCCAGGGGTCCGGCCATGGCCTGACCGGCCAGGTTCCAGACGGACCCCGTCTCGAGGTCCCTGAACTGCTTCTCGCGCCTTTCGAAAGTGAGCGTCCGGCCGTCCAGGCGGCGATCGAACACCGCGCTCTGCCCGACGTCGCGTCCGCCCGAAACGGACCGCCTATGCAATGCGCTCGACGCCCCCTTTTCCCACAACACCACGAATTCGATGCCCTCGATGGCCGCGTTCACGGCGCCGTGGTCGGCGAGCTCTCCGAAGCCAACGGCCCAGCCATCGCCCGCATCCACCGCCGCGACCCGCTCCATGGCGCGCAGATCGCCGGGGATCTTGCCGGAGAAGAAGCCGGGAATCGGTCCCCGCTGGAGGTCGTAGCCCTCGTACGGATTCTGCCCGTAGCGGCCGGATTCCTCGTAGGAGGGGAAACCCGTATCGCGGGACAGCACGCGGATGCCGGGGTACAGGCCGCGCGCCGTTTCCCACCCCAACGTGTTGGCGGGCACCGCTGCGAGCTTCTCCCCGACGAGCTCGCCCACGATCGCCTCACCCACGGCCTGCTGCCACCACGTCTCGGTCTGCCGGTCGTACATCACCAGGTCCGACTGGCGCAGACGGCCCGTCGTCCCGAAGTCCAGCACCCGTCCACCGAGACGCCGGTCGAAGACGAGGGCCGTGTTGCACAGCGGACAGAAGGTCACCGTGACGGGCAGCCCACCCACTACATCGTTGACGATCTCGTGCCAGATCAGGATGCCCAGGGGATAGGCCTTCACGCTCCCTTGCGCTTCCACGACAACCACGGGGTGTTTTTTGTCCAGCCAATCGTCGGCCTCGTCCGCCGACTCGAAGCGCGGCTCGTCGATGGGGGGGATGCCGTCCCTGGGGGGTCCGCCGGCCACGATCTCGGCCAGAGGCACGGAACTCTGGCTGAAGTCCGTGCGCCAGGGCTCGGATCCGGCCACTCGCCGGACCTCGGCGTCACGGTTCTGGGCGCCCGCCATCCCCGGCGCAAGGAGACTCAGCAGCACTGCCACTCCGCCCCATCGACTCCTGGTTGCCATTCGGCCTCCGACCCGCCGTTGCCAGCCTGCAAGAAGGCTACATGATGCCTACGCGTGCCTGTGTTCCGCCTCGTGGGAACGCGCCGCGCCCGCCCGCCGTTCCCCCTATTCACCGGCGCCGGCTTGCGACGGGAAGCCTGTGCGGACACCGTCCAGACTTCTCCGTGAACGGCAGCCCGGACCGACAAGCGAGACGAAATACGAATGACCGACAGCCAACAGAAGCCACCAGGCCCGTGGATCGAGCGTATCGGTCCCGACGCGGCCGAGGGCGAGCTGGCCGAGGCGTACCGAAGGATCAGCCGCGGCCGTCCGCTCGACCACATCCTGGAGATCCACACTCTGCACCCGCAGTCGCTGCTCGATCACTACGCCCTGTATCGGACGAGCATGTTCGGGCGCTCGCCGCTGAGTCGGGCCGAGCGTGAGTCGATCGCGGTCGTGGTCTCGGCCGCCAACGATTGCTTCTACTGAGTGCAGCATCACGGGGCGGGGCTCCGTAGACTCGTGGACGTTCCGGACTTCGTTCAGGCTCTGGTGCTCGACTGGCGGGCCGCGACCGCCGGAAACGAGCGTCTGGCGGCCATCCTGGCGTACGCGGAGCGGCTGACGCTCGAGCCCGCCTCGGTCGAAAAGACAGACATCGACCGCATGCGGGCCGCCGGCCTCGACGATGAGGCCGTTCTGCACGCCTGCGAGGTGATCTCCTACTTCAACTACGTGAACCGCATGGCGGACGGGCTCGCCGTGCAGCTGGAGGGGGAGTGGCCGACGCCGCTACTCACGATGCCCGAAAGGCGGGGCGCCTCCGATCTGGAATAGGCGACCGGCTTACTTGTGTACCTTCGCAGATCGGGTAGCTTGAATCGTCTTCTGGCCGGCGCCGATCCATCCGGGTCGCGCCGGCCCTTCGCACTGTAAGTCGGGGACGGACAGGTGAGCGACGAGAGCAGGGCGGGGGACTCCCCCGACGTGGACGGCTACAACGCCGGTTACGCCGAGCAGCTGTACGAGCGGTCCCTGCGAGAGCGGGGCATCGTGCCGCCATCGCTGGCGGAGCTGCTCGGACGCGACCCGGCGACAGCCCCTCCGGAGTCCCCGTCGCCGCCTTCGCCCGCCGGGCTCACGGCCCTCCCGGAGCCGGCCGTCACCGCCGACACGCCGGAGCGCCTGAGGATCGCGGCCGCGGCCGGCTCTCTCGTCGAGTCGTTCAGAACGCAGGGTCACCTCAACGTCATGATCGATCCGCTCGGCACGCCGCGTACCGGCCACCCTTCGATCGACCCGGAGTTTCACGGCATTACCTGGGACGACCTGGAGACTCTGCCATCATCCGCCGTCGGCCTGGAGGCCCTGGGCCGAACGGCGCGTGACGTAATCGACAGACTGAGCGGCATTTACGCTGGTCGCATCGGATACGAGCTGGACCACATGGAGGACCCGGTCAAGTGGAACTGGCTGGTCGATTACATCGAGATGGGGGTGCACGAGAACCCGGTGGATCGCGACGGCAAGGTCCACCTGCTGCGCATCCTCACCGAGGTGGAGGGCCTGGAGAGCTTCCTGCAGCGCAGTTATCTGGGGCAAAAGAGGTTCTCGATCGAGGGCCTCGACATGATGATTCCGATGATCCGCCGGGTGATCCGCCGTACGGCGCTCGGGGGGACGCGGAAGTACTTCATCGGCATGGCGCACCGCGGGCGCCTCAACGTGCTCACGCATATCATCGGATTCTCGTATGAGGCCATTCTGGCCGAGTTCGAGGGTCAGGCGTCGCGCGGGATGCAGGGCAGGGTGGCCGAGGCCGGCACGGGGGATGTGAAGTACCACGTCGGCGCCCGCGAGCTGGTGCGCTCGCAGGTGGGAGAGCTCGAGATCTCGCTTGCGCCCAATCCCAGCCACCTGGAGCACGTGAATCCCGTGGTGCAGGGGATGGCCCGGGCGGAACGCGAGCTGATGGCCCGCGAGAGCGGCCTTCTCATGTCCGAGGAGGATGAGAGCGCCCTGGACGCGTTCGGCACGTCCGTACTTCCCATTCTCGTCCACGGCGATGCGGCCTTCATGGGGCAGGGAATCGTGCCCGAAACACTGAATCTGTCGCGGCTCCCCGGTTACGAGAACGGCGGCACGATCCACATCGTGGCCAACAATCAGCTTGGCTTCACCACGGATCCGCGCGACAGCCGTTCCAGCCGGTACGCCAGCGACATCGCGCTCGCCTTCCGGGTGCCGATCGTGCACGTGAACGCCGATGATCCGCAAGCGTGCCTGTCGGCCGTCCAGCTGGCGATCGACTTCCAGCAGGAATTCTCGGAGGACGTGGTCGTGGACCTCGTCGGCTACCGTCGGTACGGTCACAACGAGGGTGACGAGCCGGCGTATACACAGCCGGTCATGTACCAGAAGATTCGCGGTCACCCGACGGTGCGGGAGATCTGGGTAAACCGGCTGGTCGAGGAAGGCGTGATCGAGCGGGCGGAAGCGGATGCCATGGTCGACGCCATCGCCGGGCGTCTATCGGAAGCACGCCGGGCCGTGGTCGAGGGGGTCGATACCGCCGTCGACGTCCCGGAGGCGGCGGCCCCTACGGCGGGCTCGACTCTCGGCATCGGGATGGAAGTCGAGCGCGAGCGGCCACGTGGCTACGAGACTCTGACCGAGGAACCGGGTGGGCTCGAAGTCGTCACGGGTCTGGATCGGGACCGTCTCGAGGTGCTGAACACAGCGATTCACAGCTGGCCGGAGGACTTCCAGCCCAACCCTAAGCTGTCGCGCCAGCTCGAGCGCCGGCGGGCGTCGGTCGAGGATTCGATCGACTGGGCGCACGGAGAGACGCTGGCGTTCGCCGCCCTCCTCACCGACGGCGTCCCGGTGCGCCTGAGCGGTGAGGACTCCGAGCGCGGCACGTTCAGCCAGCGCCACCTCGTCCTTCACGACGCCGAGACCGGGCGCAAGTGGACTCCACTCAAGCACTTGAGCGGCGACCAGGCACAGTTCCAGGTGTGGAACAGCCCCCTGTCCGAGGTGGCAGTCCTGGGCTTCGAGTACGGCTACAGCACGGTGGCCACGGACACGCTCGTGCTGTGGGAGGCCCAGTTCGGTGACTTCGCCAACGTGGCGCAGGCGATCATCGACCAGTTCATCATCGCCGGACGATCGAAGTGGGGGCAGGAATCCCGCCTGGTGCTCCTGCTGCCGCACGGGTACGAGGGCCAGGGACCGGAGCACTCCAGCGCTCGACTGGAGCGATTCCTGGACCTCGCGGCACAGGACAATATCCGGGTAGCCAACTGCACGACGCCGGCCCAGTACTTCCAGCTGCTCCGGCTTCAGGCGCTACGGCCGGCTTGCCGGCCGCTCGTGGTCATGACGCCCAAGAGCCTGCTGAGGCACCCGCGCGCCCGATCGGGGATCGACGAGCTGGCTTCCGGTTCGTTTCAACCGGTGTTGCCTGCTGCTGGTGTGCGGCCGTCTCCGGACGGCGTTCGGCGTCTGCTCCTGTGCTCGGGGAAGGTCTACTACGACGTTCTCGCGTCAGCCAGCTGGGAGAGCGCCACAGCCGTGGATCTGGCCCGCCTCGAGCTGCTGTATCCGTTCCCGACGCAGGAGCTGAACCTCCTCCTGGCCGGATATCAGGCGCTGGAGGAGATCGTGTGGGTGCAGGAGGAGCCGGCGAACATGGGTGCGTGGCAGGCGATCGCGCCCCGTCTCAGAGAAAGCGCCGGGGACGCAATCAGCCTGCGCCTGGCCAGCCGGCCCGCCGCGGCCAGCCCGGCCGAAGGGTACGCCGGGGCCCACGCCGCCGCCCAGGAGCGAATCATCGAGGAGGCGTTCGCGGAGGTGTAGGACGGTTCGACGACCCGCATCGCGTACCGGGCGATGGCGTGGGCGGAGCGCCGCGGCTATCAGCCCGAGCCGGCCTCAGCGTCGGCCGACACGATGAGCCCGCGAAGCGCGACCGGGACGGTCGCGTAGAAGACGAGCGCCAGCAACACTACGGCGACAAACCCGGCGTGAACCGCCACGAGTGTCGCCACGGTGGCCCCGACGACCGAAGCCGCGCCGTTGACTCCCCACGCCCAGGGGACGAGACCGCGGATCCGGTCGGAGACCGCCTGCAGGCAGGTCGGGAACGGTATTCCCATGAGGAACGAAAGCGGCGCGAGGATCGCCACGCTGACCGCGATGCGCCCGGGCGCGGGCCAGCCCGACCACGCCCTGAACAGGGCCGGAAGCGCGGCGAGATAGACGGCCGCCAGCACGGCGAGAAGCGCCACCGCGATCGCCACGCGCCGCACCGGGGGACCTCGCCGTCGATCCGCGTACAGGCTCCCGAGCCCGGCGAAGAGCAGGAACGTCGAGAGGACGACCGATACGGCATACACGGGATGATGCAGAAACAGCATCAGCTTTTGGATGAAGGCGATCTCGAGGAACATGAACGCCACGCCGAGGCCGGCGAAACAGGCGACCAGAGATCCGCGGGCGCCCCCGCGGTCCGATACGCCACGCCGGCCGAGCAGCCCCAACGGAAGCAGAACGAGCAACCCCGCGGCGGCGACGGCCTGCAGCACTGTGGCCGCGAGGACCAGGTAGCCCCACTCCACGTAATTCACCCAGTCGCGGCCCGCGGACGACACGAGGGCCGGAAGGCTCCGCCATCGGAAGAAGCGGAAGAAATGGGGACGATCGTCCGTCGCGGGACGCACGTGAAACGGGTATCGCCGGAAGAAGTCCTCGGCCTCCGGCGACAGGATCGCCCCCGCGCTGCGGAAGTACACCGGCTCGTCCAGCACCGTGAAACGATTGACCTCGTCGGCATGGAGACCCGGGAGCCAGCTCACGTCGAAACCTCGAGACTCCGCGAAGCCGCGGATCGCCCGAATCTGTTCCTCGTCGAGAGGTAAGCGTGACACGAGAACGGTCGCGACGTTCCACGAGCGCACGAACGCGAGGTGCCGCGCGGGCTCTTCGATTCCCGCCACCCGGGCGGCCTCGACAGACGTGGCGAACAGCTTGATCGCATCCCGGGGCGGCGTCTTGAGCCACCGGGTGATCGACAGGACCCCATCCTCGCTCAACCGATCCAGATACAGGGTGAGGGCCTCCACGGTGTACAGGTAGCTCTCGCTGAGCGCGTGCACCCCCGCGGCCGAGGCGTTGAAGGCATCCAACAGCGCGATCTGGATGACGTCGAATCGCACTTCGGGGTGCGACTCTAGGAATCCTCGCCCCTCGGCGATCACGAGGTCGACGTCCGGCCGTCCGTACGGATCGCCCGAGAAGTCACTCAGCTCCGCCACGATGTCCGCCACGCCCGGGTCGAGCTCGGCGGCCGTGACCCGGGACGCCCCGTGCGACAGCGCGCTCAGTACCTCCGTCCCTCCGCCCGCTCCGATCACCAGGACAGCAGGCCGGCGCACCAGGTGATACGGGAGCGCCGACGTGACGTAGTCGAGGTAGGCGAACGGCTCGAGTGACCCGTCGAACCGGTGGATCGGCGATACGCCACCGCCATCGAAAAACAGACCGATCTGCTCGGGGAACGGACCCAGATCCCCCATCGGATACCCGGAGACCTGACCCGGCGTCTCGCGGATCAGGGAGGACCGGGTGGCGGTGAGCCGCGAGAGGGGCGATTCCCGCCTCGCGACGACCCGCGCATCCGGGAATTGCATGGCGTAAGACAGCCCCTTGTACTCGGATACGCGAATGGGCACGGGCCCGCGCACGGCCAGCACTCCGCAGAGGGCCGTTCCCAGCACCAGGCTGCCGGCGAGCCACCGCCGGTCGCGGCCCGCGAGCAGCAGAAACGCGCCCAGGGCCACGAAGCCGAGAGCGTAGGGAACCGCATCGGCCGGGAGAATGAACAGGCATCCCACCGCTGCCAGCGCTCCCAGACCCGAGCCGAACATGTTCGCGAAGTACACTCGCCCCACGCGACCGGGGCGGAGCAGGAGGGCCGCCGCGATACACCACGAAACGAGAAAGAAGGGAAGCGACAGGTTCAGGTACAGAAGCAGCAGCAGCGCCCACTGACCGGGGCGAGTGGTCAGCTGGAGAGTCTCGAATGGCAGGGCCTGGCTGACCTCGTAGCACGCCACCAGTGAAGCCGGGAGCAGCAACGCGCCGACGCGAAGAAGAGTGCCCTCACGCTCCCGGGCCCACCGTCCGAGCAGGCCGAGCACCGTCCCGCTCACAGCGAAGCCGAGCAGCGCCATGCTGATGATCATGTAGGCGAAGTGGTGCCACTGCGCGATGGAGAAAACCCTGACCAGGACGATCTCGAACGCGATTCCCGTCGCGCCGATGAGCAGGATGGCGGGCTCGAGCCGGCGGACCGGTGCGGAGGCCATTCACTCCCTGCGGGTCAGAGGGACGAAGCGGACGGCCCCCGTGTTCCACTGAACGATGCTCCCGTCCGCCTGTTTCTCGACCAGCATGAGGGACTGGACCTGGAACGGCGCTCCCACAGGAATCACCATCCGCGCGCCGGGCTTGAGCTGCTCCAGAAGAGGGGGTGGGATGTGGCTGGCGGCCGCCGTGACCACGATTCCATCGAAACCGGGATGGTCGGGCCATCCGAAGTACCCATCGCCCAGCATCGACCTGACGTTGGCGTATCCCAGTTCGTTCAGGCGCTCGCGGGCCTGCTCTCCCAGCGGCTCCACGATCTCGATCGTGTACACACTGTCCGTTATCTCGGCCAGAACGGCCGCCTGGTATCCGGATCCGGTGCCTATCTCCAGGACCACGTCCCCAGGCTGAATGCTGAGGAGCGCCGTCATGGCGGCGACGATGTACGGTTGGGAGATCGTCTGCCCGTATCCGATGGCGAGCGGATGATCGCCGTACGCGGCCCTGACGTCATTCGGTCTTACGAAGCGATGCCGGGGAACCGTCTCCATCGCTTGCAGCACCGCCGGGTCGCCGACCGGATTCCGCCCCCCGAGCTGGGATGCGATCTGCTCGCGGACCATTTCCAGGCGTGCATCCCGGTATTCGTCCGAGTCCTGTGATGACAGCGGTGGCGCGATCGTCGCCGTCATTCCGAGTGCCAGCAGCCAGGGCTTCATCGAGAGCGGGAACCGGCGGCCCCGTGCCGACGACACCTCACGACTTCGATGCGGTCTTGGCGAAGAAGCTGCCGAGGACCCGGTGCGTCCGCTCACTGCCGCACTCGGGGCAGCTCTGTTTCTCGTGCTTCTCGTGCTCGGAGATGAGCTCGCTCACCGTGAACGTCGCGTGGCACTCTTCGCACTGGTACTCGTAGAAGGCCATGTTCGAATCCCTCCCTGGTCCGGGAAGCGAGCCTCATCTGAGTCCGTTGGCGGCGTCAGGGCAGGAGGGGACTGCGGGGTCGCCGCGACTTCCGGATCAAGTTAGCTGGCCGGTGAGACCCGTGCGAGCAAGGCGCTCGTGAACCGTCGGAGCATTCCGCGCGTTTACCCCTCGAGACCGAACTGAGGCTGGAGGAGAATCGCGAAGCATGATGCTGTCTTGTGAGCGCGTCCGAGCCGTGCTGTGGCCGCTGGATCGGCCACGCAACCATCTACCCGAGGAGGAGGCGGCCAGGAATCACCTCGCCACCTGCGGCGGGTGCCGCGCCTTCTTCCTGCGAGACGCGGAGCTGAGCCGGATCCTCAAACGGATCGGTGAAGGTGTGGCCGTATCTCCGTCGTTGGGACTCCACGTCTCCGTCGCCCGGGCCCTGGCCTCACACGGCGGCACCGCGCTCGGTGCGCTCGACCCGGACTGGCTTGGAGGGGGATCGACCGAGAAACTGAAATCGGTGGACAGAAGCTCCTGGCGTCGTTTCCTCGGCGGCTGGCGAGCCGATGTCGCCGCCGCCGCCGCCGCGATCCTCCTTCTGGGTGGGGGACAACTGCTGGCGGAGCGCTACGAAGCCGCCGCCGGCGATCACGAAAAATTCGCGGCGGATTATGTTCGATCGGAGACGCGACAGGCGGTTGGGCCGGGACTCGAGCCGATCGTGGTGGCGCGGTTCTACGAGAAGGAGATGGGCCGGCCGATCCGTCCGGTCGCCCTCGGGCCCGCACCGGTGACTCGCGCGGCGGTCTGCGATCTCGAGGGTGAGTCCGGCTCGATGATCGAGTACGATCTGGCAGGTAAGCGCTTGGTGCACTATCGGATACCGCTGGACCAGAGCTCCGCGGATGCGGAGCCTTCCCCGGTGGAAATCGTGTCGCTGCGCGGCGTCCAGGTGGCGCGCTGGGTCGACGGCGTATTCGAGAACGCGCTGGTGGCAGATGTCCCATCCGGACACCTCGCGTGGCTGGCGGAGACGCGCTTCATCCACCCCCGGTAGCGGTTGG
>JBDHFS010000074.1:0-11741 GCA_039590285.1 Gemmatimonadota bacterium | reverse complement strand
GGCGGTCAACACGTTGTGGGGTCTGCTGCGTGCATCCAGAGATCCCCGACTAAAGAGGGTCGTGCTCGATGGGGAGCGCTCCGATGACGCGGTGGAGAGCCGGGCGGGATGATGCGTGGCGCTCTGACGCTTTGCCTGGTCGCCGGCCTGTGGTCGGCGAGCACAGGGCCGCTCCGCGCGCCCACCTCCGAGGCTGCGCAAGACGCCTCGGGCTCTGACACTCTGCGGGCCTGGACCTTCCCCGTAGGCGAGCGGATGGAATACTCGGTCACCTGGGGCCGTGTGCGCCTCGGGGGCGGCTCGCTGACCATCGAGGCGATAGACACGATCGGGCCGCATCCGGGCTACCGCATCGCCCTGGAGATGAGCGGAGGTCCGCCGTTCTATCGAGTGAACGACCGGCAGATCACCTGGATCCGGCCCGAGCCCCTCGGTTCGTTGCGATTCGAGCAGAGTCTGCGGGAGGGCGGGTACAAGCGCGACACGCGCTACGTGTTCGATGTAGACGAGCTGGAGTACAGCCGTTTCGACATCAAGGACGGCGACTGGCGCCTCAGGGATGAGGAGACGGCGGTGCCGATACCGGAAGGCGCACTGGATGACCTGGCCTATCTGTATCTCGCGCGCCTTCTGCCTCTCGAAGTGGGGCAGCGCTACGAATTCGACCGGTACTTCAAGGAATCCGGTAACCCGGTAGTCATCGAAGTACTCCGAAAGGAAGAGATCCGGGTACCGGCCGGGACCTTCCGGACGGTCGTTCTGCGCCCGATCATTCAGACGGGCGGCGTATTCGGCGACGGCGGAGAGGCGGAGCTGTATGTCACGGACGATGACCGCAGGGCGATCGTGCGGCTGAAGACGAGCATGGCGGTGGGGTCGGGGAACATGTTCCTCACCCATTACGAGGCGGGGGAGGGCGCGCTGATTCCGGCGGCCGAGCCGGAAACGGCCTCTTCTCATGAGCCCGACTCGGGGAGCGGCGGCTCGTGAAACGTGACCAGCGGGCGCCGGACATTCGGTCAGATCTCCGGCGAATCCCCGTGACGGAGCGCCCGAACAAGGTATCGTCAGGCGATTTCGCCACCCCGCCTCCGGCGCGACCGGGAGGATCGTTCCGCGAGTTCTACGAGTCCCTTCCTCACATTCTCGTCGCCGATTCGCTGCGAGAGGTCGCCGGCGGGATTCGGGATGCCGTCGAGGCCGAGCGCGCGTGCATCTGGATGCTCGGCGGACACGTGGTCAAGACGGGTCTTTCCCTGGTTCTCATCGACCTGATGGAACGGGGTGCCATCACGCACCTCGCGGTCAACGGCGCTACCGTCATTCACGATTACGAGACCTGTCGTTGGGGAGGGACGTCGGAAGATGTAGAAGCGGGGCTCGCGGACGGGACGTTCGGGATGGCCCTTGAAACGGGTCGCGGCATGAACCTCGCCATTCGGAGCGGTGCGGAGGAGGGTATCGGCCTGGGAGCCTCCCTGGCCGCCGACCTCGAGTCCCGTGAGGATAACCTCCACCCGGAGCTGTCTCTGCTTCTGGCGGCGCGACGGCTCGACGTACCCGTCAGCGTTCACGTGGCCGTGGGTGCAGACATCATTCACCAGCATCCGGAAGCCGACGGAGCCGCGATCGGCGAGACATCCTACACGGATTTTCTGGCTCTCGTCCGATCGGTGCGTGAGCTCAACGGAGGGGGAGCCGTACTCAACGTGGGCTCGGCCGTTGTGCTTCCCGAGGTGTTTCTCAAGGCCCTGACGATGGCCAGGAACCTGGGCGGTGGGGAGCCACGCGGCTTCATGACGGCGGACTTCGACATGATCCGCCACTACAGGCCGCGGGTCAACGTAGTGGAGCGGCCTGCCCGCACCGGGGACGGGAGAGGGTTTCAGATCACGGGCCACCATGAGATAATGGTGCCGCTTCTGGCCTGGATCGTGGCTGAGAAGCTCGGCAGGGCCCTGGCTGAATAAGCTGTCATTTCAACGGATTCCGGGGCGAGGAACGCTTTGCGGCCTCATCAGGGCTCCGGTATATTGGCCTACGCAAGGCCCGGCGGCGGCGCGGCTCCAGACGGGAACCGGCTGCACCGGGAGGGATGAGATCAAGAAGGAGGCGTTTTGTCCGGAGGACGACAAGAACAGACGACGTTGGATCTGGCTCGTGATGAGCTGTTCAGTCATATTCAGCGGTGTGGCGTACTAGACGCCGAGGATACGGAACGTCATGAGTGGATGTCGGACACGGTCGAGTACCTGCGGGAGCGGTACCCGGAGCTTTCCGACGTCGAGGTGACCGAGCTCGAACAGATCGGGCATCGATACTGTCAGCCGGCGATCCCGTTTGGTCCGGCCGAGGCGAACGGCCGCGAAGTGACGGATTAGAGCAAGACGAGGTCGGCACAACCTGAACCCGCCGTCAGACCGACCGGAAACGGTCTACCATCTCCGTGCCGCCCAGGCTGCGCGGACGAGACCTGACTCGACACCGGGCGGGCTCGGAAGAGCCCCCCGGGGCGGGTCCGCCTCCCCGGAAGATCCGTTTTCATGAGCTCGTCCCTGGTCGCGGGAATCATCGTCGCGTGGTTACTTATCGCGGCGAACGCGTTCTTCGTGGCGGCGGAGTTCGCGCTGATCGCGTCACGCCGGAGAGCGAAGGGCGAGCAGCCGGAGGAAGCCGAGAGGGAGACGGGCCAATTGGCCAGGGCACGCCGGGATCTGAACCGCCCGATCTCCGGCACGCAACTGGGGATCACGGTCTCTTCGCTCGGCCTGGGATGGCTTGGAGTGTCGCTCATGGGGCCGCCGCTGGCCGAAGCCCTCCAGCGGGCCGGACTGCCGTTGCCCAGCGGCGTCGGCTTCAGTCTGGCCGTCGTGCTGGCCGTGGGCGTAGTCGCCTTTTTTCAGGTGCTGTTCGGCGATCTCATGCCACGCGTCGTGGCCCTGGCAAGCCCGGATCGGATGGCCCGACTCGTGGCGCCACCGCTGAACGGGTTCAACCTCGTGATGGGTCCGTTCCTGTGGGTCCTCAACAAGGCCGCCGCCCCGATCGCGAGTCGGGGCGGTGTTTCTGTTCCGGGAGCCCACGGCCGGGTCCACAGCCCTGAGGAGATCGAGATCCTCCTGCGGCAGAGTCGGGTGGAGGGGGTCGTCGAGGAGGACGAGGAGGAAATGATCCACGGCGTCTTCGAGCTGACCCGCACCGTCGCGCGGGAAGTGATGACGCCGCGGCTCGACATCGTGGCCTTTCCGGAGACGGCAATCCTGGAAGACGTTCTGGACACGGCGGCCACGTCCGGATACTCGCGGTTCCCCGTCTACCGCGAGTCGATCGACGACGTGACCGGCGTGGTCCTGATGAAAGACCTCCTGCGCTGGATCCGGGGGCAGGCGGAAGAGCCGTTCTCGCTCACGCGGGTCATGAGAGAGCCGTTCTTCGTGCCCGACACGAAGCCGGTGGATGACCTGCTGGCCGAGTTCAGGGACCAGAAGCTGCACCTGGCCGTCGTCGTCGACGAGTTCGGAGGCACGGACGGGCTCGTCACGCTCGAGGATCTCGTCGAGGAGATCGTGGGCGACATCTTCGATGAACACGATGTGGCACAGCAGGAGATCGTCCTTCTACCCGATGGCCGCGGCTCTATCGAGGGGGGTGCCGACCCGGCCGACGTGATCGAGCAATTCGGGCTGGGGGACGCGGAAGAGGCTGAGGAATACGATACGGTGGCCGGCTTCGTGATCGGTGAGCTCGGGCGGATCCCCGAGATCGGAGAGACGGTTCGGCTGGGGGCGGCCGAGCTCAGGGTGTCCGACGTCATGGAACAGAGGGTGACGCGGCTGGAGCTCAGGATGGTGGCGGGCGAGCCGGACCCGGAACCGCTCAATGATGATGCGGCAAGGTAGACATGAGACCGACGCGGAACGACCGGGGGCGCACATGGGGGACGTGAGTCGCAGGACGTTCGTCCGTGAGCTCGGAATGGCGGCCGGCGCGGGTGCCCTGGCTCAGAGCCTCGCGCCGCCCGACGCCGTTGCCCGGACGTCTCGGGGCGTGGGACCCGCGGGTCCGCTGGTCCTTGACGGAGCCGCTGTTCGACCGGCTGCCGTGTCGAGCGGTAACGGTCTGCGCGCCACAGAGACAGCCCTGGTAGCCATCCGGGAAGGGCTGGGGACGCTGGAGGGAGTGGTCGCCGGCGTCAATCAGGTCGAGGAGGACCCGGCCGACAGGACCGTGGGCTACGGCGGCTTGCCGAACGCCCTCGGCGTGGTGCAGCTGGACAGCCAGGTATACCACGGTCCCACCCGCGGAGTCGGAGCGGTCGCAGCCCTGGAAGGGTACGTAAACCCGTCTCGCGTGGCGCTCGCCGTCATGCGCTACACCGATCACGTGCTTCTCGTAGGACGCGGGGCGGCTCGCTTCGCCGCCGAAATGGGTTTCGACCGCCGGGAACTGCTGACGGACGAGTCACGACGGGAGTGGCTCGACTGGCGCGCCGGGCAGTCCTCCGAGGACGACTATCTCAGTCCCGCGGAGAGCGGCGAAGAGGTCGGTGGATTCAGGGATCCGGGAGGCGTCGGCTCGGTGGATGCGGACCCGGAGAACGTCGGCATGCTTGACTCGTATGACGGCGTCCGGCCGATGGGAACGATTCACTGTTCGGCGGTGGACGCGGCGGGTGACGTCTCAGCGGTGACCACCACGAGCGGTCTGTTCTTCAAGATTCCGGGCCGGGTGGGGGACAGCCCGTTGCCGGGATGCGGATGCTATTGCGACAATGATGTGGGGGCGGCCGGATCCACCGGCCGCGGCGAGGCGGTGATCAAGACCGTGGGCTCGCACCTCATCGTCGAGGAGATGCGCCGTGGGGTGCATCCGACGGATGCGTGCCTGATGGCCCTGCGGCGAATCGTCGACTGGACCGTGGAAGGACGCCTGCTGGACGATGCGGGTCGGCCGGTTTTCAACGTGAACTACTACGCCGTGAACAAGAAAGGCGAGACGGGCGCCGCCGCGATCTGGTCGGGGCGGCAGCACTCGGTCAGCGACGATCGAGGCGATCGGCTGGTGGACAGCGCGTACCTCTTCGAACGAGAGTAGGGAGGCCATGGAAGGTTCCCGGTTCTGGAGCGCAGAGGAGTACGACAGGCAGGCCCAGCGCCTGTACGAGCGCGGCGACTACGACGGCGCTCTGGAGATTCTGAGGCGCGGCGCCACTTTGTATCCGTCGGCGGTCGAGCTGATAGTCTCGATCGGCTATACGCAGCTGGCCCGCGAGGAATACGTGTGGGCACGGCGGTCGTTCGGCGAGGCGCTGAGTACGGAGCCGGACCACGAAGACGCCCTCGTCGGCCTCGGGGAGACGTGCCTCAAGCTCGGCGAGAGGGCGCGCGGGTTCCAATGCTTCGAGCGGGTTCTGGATCTGGGCTTCGGACGCGACCTGGACCTCATGCTCTCGATCGGACGGGCCCTGTTCCGTGAAGGCCTGTGGGAGCACGCGGAGCGCTTCTTCCGGCGCGCGGTGACGGCGGATCCCAAGAGTCCGGACGCGACCGCCGACCTGGCCTATACCCTTCACAGACAGGGAGATGGAGTGCAGTCCCGGCTGTGGCTCGAGAAGTCGCTCGAGGTGGATCCCGACAATCACGACGCCCGCTCGCTCCTGGCCAACCTGTTCTACGAGGGAGGCGAGCCCGAGAAAGCGCTCGATCATCTTGACCGGATTCCGTTGGACCGCCTCTGGGACCCGATCAGCGTGTGGCGACTGGTGGAGCTGATCCGCGCCTACCGGAAGATGTCCGACGATGCCCAGGAGCTCGACCCGTACCTGGAGCGACTCGACCAGTTGTTCGTCGATCCTACGCCCGAAGAGAGAATTCTGATCGAGGTAGAGCTGGAGGCGCAGGGACTGGCCGGACAGGTCCCGGCGAGCCGGGACCAGCTCGACCTGTTCGGCGCGGAGTCGGACGCGGCGCCGGGTCAGGGAAGGCCCGAGGGGAGCTGGGCCGGAATCGTCCGAGCCATGTGTGAGAGCTCTCCCGAGCCCAGCCGCTCGATAGAGGAGTTCATGCGGGAGACGGCACATAGGGTGCGGAGCAAGACCGGAATCGAGATACCGGATAACGATCCGGAGGCGTTCCTCAAGGCTTCGGCCAGGGCCGGAGTGCTTCATATCGATCGGTAGAGCCGGACGGTGGCGAGAGAGGTAGGGCGGAAGACCCGCCCCCGCGCACACCGCGCGGGGGCGCCGTCTTCGAGGGAGCGTGGACAACGGAGGTGGACGATGCAGAACATGCCCGGCCTGCTGGCCGACAGACTCGAGGAAGAGGGAATGTCCCCGGGCGTACCGATCTCGGTGGCCGAGCTGCACCGGAGACTCCTGCCGTATGCGGTGTGCCGCGAACGTCTCGGGTATGCCAGCAAGGCGGAGTACGACATCGGGATGCTCGAGCTGATCTCGGACAGGCAGATACTGCACGTTCCGGAGAAGGCGCTGATCGAAGCGGCGAAGGTGGAGCTGGACTCCCCGGAGCCGGGTCTGGCGTTCCTGCAGCGTTTCGCCGCCTCGGAGGTCCGGCTGCGCGAGCTCGAGAGCCTAGACTCAGGCATGACGGTCGAGGTTGGGAACGTTGACACTGAAGACGCTCCCCCCGATCCGGCGACGCCGGCGGACGCCCCGTTCGCCTTGGCGGACGAAGGGGCGGAGCCTGGCCATGTCGAAACGGGCCCGCCCGTAGCGACTCTCGAGACGGGGAAGTCCCGCACCGACTACGTGCCGGGACTGGACGACCCACTCTTCGTTCCCATCGATGAAGCGGCCGACGCGCTGGGCATCGTCGAGCCGTTTCCCAAACCCGGAGACTCGGGTGACGTGGAAGTCGACGGCGAGCCGATGGGGTCCATCGCGGCCGACGGGACGCCATGCCGAAGCTGCGGTGCCGGCCTTCCCCTCCGCGACGGAGTTCGATACTGCCCGGCGTGCGGGGCCGACCAGTTGAAGTGGCCGTGTCCGGCGTGCGGCAAGGAAGTAGAGCAGGGGTGGAGTTACTGCGCTCTGTGCGGTAAACTGTTGCCCACACGATAATCCGGATGGGCGCGGAATACGTGCCCCAGACGTGAGAGACACCAGAATGGTGAAGGAGCGATCACTCATGATCGAGAAGAAGATTTGGGGGCTGACTCTTGGGGCCCTCGTCACGATGGGCCTTTCGGCATGCGGCGGTGACGCCAGCGCCAACGGGGAGACAGCCGATCCGGCACCGGCGCAGGCGGTGGCGGCCGAAGCCGACGTGGGGACCGATGAAGCGGTGGCCGATCCCGAGCCCCAGGAGCTTCCCGAAGGCGTCACGACGGCCATGATCGAAGAGGGCGAGGGCATCTACAACGGCGCGGGCATCTGCATGTCGTGCCACGGAGCGGACGGTTCGGGCATCCCGAACCTGGGTACCGACCTCACCGATGAGGAGTGGCTGCACAGCGACGGCACCTACACGGGAATCGAGGAGTCGATCGCCAAGGGCGTCACGGCGCAGGAGTCGAGCTCCGGCGTACCGATGCCGGCCAAGGGTGGAACGGCCATCACGGACGATCAGGTGGCGGCCGTTTCGGCGTACGTCTGGTCGCTGAGCCAGTAGCGAACCGGCCTCACGAGCAGGTTCGTGGAGCACGAGGCCGGCGCCCTGCGGGGTCGCCGGCCTCTTCTTTCAACACAGGTCGAGTCGCGGAGCTCGTGCCTCAGATGATCCGAAGATGATTCACATAGCTGTCTTGCCCGGCGACGGAATCGGGCCGGAGGTCATCCGGGAAGCCCTGCGCACGCTGGAAGCCGTCGAGCGCGCGGGCCTCGCCACGGTCGAGATCGAGAGATTCCCGAATGGTGCCGATCACTACCTGGCTACCGGGGAAACGCTGTCCGAGGACACGTTCACGCGGCTGCGCGACGATTTCGACGCGATCCTGCTGGGCGCCGTCGGCGACCCCCGGGTTCCGGACGGCGCTCACGCACGCGACATACTTCTCGGACTTCGCTTCCGCCTGGACCTGTACATCAACTTCCGTCCAGCGAGGCTGAGACTTCCCGAGCTCTCGCCGCTCCGTTCAGCGGACGACACGCCGATCGACTTCGTCATCTTCCGCGAGAACACCGAAGGATTGTACACGGGAGCCGGGCGAATCGAGGGAGAGGGATCGCCCGAGGAGCGCGCCGTCAGCGAGGCCGTGGCCACGCGAGCCGGCGTGGAGCGGATCGTCCGCGCCGCCTTCGAGCACGCCCGATCGTCCGGGCGTGACCTGGTGACGCTCGGCGACAAAGCGAACGCCGTGCCGCACATGTTCGGCGTATGGCGGAGAGTATTCTCCGAAGTGGCGGGGCAGTACCCGGAGATAGACTCGGAGACCCGCTACGTGGACGCTCTGGCCATGCAGCTGGTGAGGGAGCCGGGCCGGTTCGAAGTCATCGTTACGTCCAACCTGCTGGGCGACATCCTGTCCGATCTCGCCGCGGAGCTGACGGGCGGAATGGGACTGGCGCCGTCGGCGAACCTGAACCCGGGGCATCACGCCCTGTACGAGCCGGTTCACGGAAGCGCGCCGGACCTGGTGGGCACGGGAACCGCAAACCCGATGGCCGCGATCCTGAGCGTCGCCCTGCTGTTGCGAAACAGTGGGGCCGACCGGGCCGCGGATCGCGTGGAGGCCGCGGTCGACGCGGCGTTGCGAGGAGGCATCCGAACACGGGATGTCGCGGGCGATCGGTCCACGGAGCAGGTCGGCGAGTGGATCGCCAGTCGGGTGGCATCGGGCTGACAGAGGGGGAAACGGAATTGGGAACGATGGGCAGCGACAGGCAGGTGGTGTTCCTCGCGGCGGCGCGAACGCCGTTCGGGACGTTCGGCGGCAGTCTGAAGGGCCTTTCCGCCACCGAGCTCGGGATTCTGGCGGGGCGCGCGGCGGTGGAGCGGGCGGGTGTGGATCCGTCGGAATACGGACAGGTGTTCTTCGGCAACGTGATCCAGACGTCGGCCGACGCGGTGTACCTGGCGAGGCACGTGGGGCTGAACGCGGGACTGCCGATCGAGGTGCCGGCCATGACGCTGAACCGGCTGTGCGGGTCGGGGTTCCAGGCGGTCATCGACGGGGCCGAGGACATCCTGTACGGCGGATCGCGGGTGTGCCTGACCGGGGGGACGGAGTCCATGAGCCAGGCGCCGCATGTCGTGCGAGGCGCTCGCTGGGGCCTTCGGCTCGGTCCAGCCGTACCGTTGGAGGACTCCCTGTGGGAGGCTCTGACCGATACGTACTGCGGCTTCTCGATGGCGCAGACGGCCGAGAACCTGGCCGAGGAGTACGACATCAGTCGCGAGGAGGTGGACGGGTATGCGCTCAGGAGCCAACGGCTCGCGAAAGCGGCCTGGGATGAAGGCCGGTTCGACGATGAGGTGATTTCCGTCACGCTTCTCGAGCGAGGGGTGGAGACTGAGTTCCGCTTCGACGAGCACATACGTCCCGAGACGACGCTCGAGGGACTCGGATCGCTTCGACCGTACTTCAAGAAGGACGGCCTCGTAACGGCGGGTAACGCGAGCGGCATCGGAGACGGTTCGGCCGCTCTCGTCATCTCCGACGCCGAGTTCACATCCGCGCACGGTCTCCAGACCATGGGGAGCCTGGTGTCCTGGGCCGTGGCCGGTGTCCCGCCCCGTATCATGGGTATCGGTCCGGCCCCGGCGGCTCGGAAGGCGCTCGACAAAGCCGGGCTGGCCCTGGACGACATGGACTTGATCGAGGTCAACGAGGCCTTTGCCCCGCAGTACGTGGCAGTCGAGAAAGAGCTCGGGCTGCATCGCGACAAGGTGAACGTGAACGGCGGAGCCATAGCGGTCACGCATCCCCTGGGCGCCACGGGCGCACGGATCACGACCCACCTCCTGCACGAGCTGGGCAGACGAGGCGGCGGCCTGGGACTCGGCTCGGCATGCATCGGCGGCGGGCAGGGAATTGCGGTCATCGTAAGAGTCGAAGGCTAGAGTCGAGCCTGCTTTTCGAGGCCGCCAGGGCGCTCTCTCGAGCCACTCGTGAACGCCGCGCGGACGGACGGGCACATCCTCGTTTCGCGGTGTATGTTACGGTGCGGGTCGCGGACGCGGTTTCACCGTTCGACGTCCACGCGCTATCCCAGCCAATCCGATCCTCGGGACCATGGAGGCTCCCATGGATGTCATTCTCGCTCTGATCGCCATCGGCGGTGCCGCGGCGCTCTCCACCAGCCTCAGGATCCTGCGCGAGTACGAGCGCGCGGTCGTGTTCCGCCTGGGACGGGTGCGCCCGATTCGTGGGCCGGGCCTGATCTTCCTCGTTCCGTTCGGGGTCGAGCGCATGGTTCGGGTGGGCCTGCGGATCATCGCCATGGACATCCCACCGCAGGACGTGATCACACGCGACAACGTCTCGGTGAAGGTAAACGCGGTCCTCTACTTCAAGGTGCACGACCCGAGCCGGGCGGTGCTGGAAATCGAGGACTTCCTGTTCGCCACCTCGCAGCTGGCACAGACTACGCTTCGCTCGGTGATCGGGCAGGCCGAGCTGGACGAGCTCCTGGCGGAGCGTGAGAAGTTCAACCACATCCTGCAGCGCATCATCGACGAGGGAACCGACGTCTGGGGTATCGACGTCACGGCCGTCGAAGTCAAGGACGTCGACCTTCCGCAGGAGATGAAGCGGGCGATGGCCCGGCAGGCCGAGGCCGAGCGCGAACGCCGTGCGAAGGTCATCAATGCCGAGGGAGAGCTCCAGGCGGCGTCCCGTCTGAAGGACGCGGCCAGGCTGCTCAGCCTGCATCCGGCCTCTCTGCAGCTCCGGTTCCTGCAGACAGCATCGGAGATCGCGGCCGAGAACAACTCGACGACGCTGTTTCCGCTCCCCGTAGACCTGTTCTCGCCCTTCAAGAAGATGTTCGAGGAGCGGCAGGAGCTGACCGAGACGGAGAAGGCCGAGGTCATGGAGATCGAGGCGCGGGCCCGGAAAGCGGTGGACGAGGCGACCGGCCTGACCGCACCCTCTCGCATCTCGGAGTTCGCCGGTGAGTCGGGTCTGCTGGGAGAGGGCCTGGTGGACGCCGATCTGGAGACGGCCGAGACGGACGCCCTGCGCATCGAGAGGGACGACGGCGATGAGTGACGCCGGACTTTCCTTCGGGTCCATGAACTGACGCCGGCCGGGAAGAGTGGCTGAAGAGAGGGGACACAGTCGGCTTCCGGCCCCGAGCGAGGTGTCGAGGGAGCAGCTCGAGAAAGTCATCCATCGAGCTGCCGAGCTGCAATTCGGGCGCGACGAAACGTACGACACCCTCGACGTGGAAGAGGTGCAGCGTATCGCCGAGGAGGTCGGCCTCGAAGGCCGGTTCGTTCAGCAGGCGCTGGCCGAGGTGCGCGCCGACGCGCTCGTTCCGTCCCGCCCCGAGGACCGCTCATTCGCGACGCGTATCTGGGGAGAGGCGGCGGTGGTGGAAAGCCGCGTCGTTCCCGGCGGGTCCGAAGAGGTGCTGGAGAAACTCCGCAAGTACCTGACGGACAGGGAAAGCCTTCGCTGCGTGCGCGACCGGCCGGGGCAGCAGGTATGGGAGCCCGCCTCCGACTTGATGAGCCAGATTCAGCGCGGGATAGACTTCAGCGGTCGAGGCTACGAGCTGGCCAAGGCCAAGACCCTTACGGTCCTGACGCAGCCACTGGAAGAGGGACGTACGCTGGTCA
>JBDHFS010000073.1:2164-13954 GCA_039590285.1 Gemmatimonadota bacterium | reverse complement strand
CGGGAGCGCACGGAACGCATCTCGGATGCGAGCCGCTTCCTGGCCGACATTCGCGACGTGGTCGGCACAAGGGTGATCGGGCAGGCGCAGATGATCGATCGTCTCCTGATCGGCCTCCTGACCGGCGGGCACGTCCTCCTGGAGGGCGTGCCGGGTCTCGCCAAGACGCTGGCCGTCCGTACTCTCGCCGAGGCCATTCACACGAGCTTTCGCCGGATTCAGTTCACACCCGACCTTCTGCCGGCCGATCTCATCGGCACGCTTATCTGGGACGAGGTGAATCGGGAATTCGTCCCCAAGAAGGGACCGATCTTCGCGAATCTCGTTCTGGCCGACGAAATCAACCGGGCTCCAGCGAAGGTCCAGTCCGCGCTTCTCGAGGCGATGCAGGAGCACCAGGTGACGATCGGCGACACGAGTCACCGGGTCCCCGAGCCCTTCCTCGTGCTGGCGACTCAGAATCCTATCGAGCACGAGGGCACGTACCCGCTTCCCGAGGCCCAGGTAGACCGCTTCATGCTGAAGGTCCGCGTGGACTATCCGGACCGGGACGAAGAGCGGGAGATCATGCGTGCCACCGTCACCGATGAGCTGTCCCGCCTGGATACGGTAGCCACGCCCGAGCAGATCGTGGCGGCGCGGGCCCTCCTGCCGGACATCTACCTCGACGAGCGGGTCGAAGACTACGTCCTCGACCTCGTCCGGTCGACGCGGAACGCGGCCGAGCTGGATCCCGAGCTGGCGGAGTGGATCGAGTACGGCGCATCTCCGAGGGCCACCATATACCTGGGACGGACGGCCCGCGCCTATGCTTTCCTTCAGGGCCGGGCATACGTTATCCCCGAGGATGTGCGGGCCATGGCGCCCGACGTCCTGCGCCACCGCCTCGTCCTCACCTTCCAGGCCGAAGCCGAGGAGATCTCTCCCGACCAGGTCCTGGAGCGGCTGCTGACGGCGGTACCGGTTCCCTGATGCCACTTCGTCTCTTCCGGCGCCGCGATCGGCCGGAGGGGGACCGGGACGCGGACAGGTCCGCCCTTCCAGCACTCGTTCGCCGGCTCGAGCTCCGGGCTAAACGCCTGATGGAGAATCGAGCGGTCGGAGCTTATGACTCCGTGTTTCGGGGTCACGGGATCGAGTTCTCCGAAGTGCGCGCTTATCAGCCAGGAGATCCTTTCCAGGCCATCGACTGGAAGGTCACCGCTCGAATGGGCCGCCCGTTCATCAAGAAGTTCGTCGAGGAGAGGGAGCTCACGGTGCTGCTGGTCGTGGACCTGTCGGGCTCTACGGACTTCGGCACCCGCAAGCGCACCAAACGCGAGCTCAGCCTGGAGCTCGCGGCCGTACTGGGTCTGGCGGCGGCCCGCAACAACGACAAGGTAGGCCTGCTGTTGTTCTCGGACCGGGTGGAGCGCTGGCTACCTCCACGCCGGGGACGGGGACGGCTTCGCCAGCTGCTCCACGTCATGGCCAGTCACCGCCCCGAGGGCACGGGAACTGACATCGGCCTCGCCCTGACCACGGCATCGCGATCCCTCAAGACGCGCTCCCTTGTGTTCGTCCTGTCGGATTTTCTGGCCCCCCCGTTCCGCAAGGAGCTGACGGCCACCTCGAGGAAGCACGACGTCGTCGGCCTTCACCTGGTCGATCCCGGTGAACAGGCTCTTCCGGCGATCGGTCTTCTGGAGGTGAGGGATCCGGAGACGGGTGCCTCCGGCGTTCTGGATCTGGGCCATCCGCAAACCAGGCAATACCTCGAACGGGTCGCCGCCGAGCGCGAGGAGACCGTGGCGACGCTGTTCCGGCGGGCCGGGGCGGATCGGGTGGTTCTCCGGACCGACCGCCCCTACTCGGCCGACCTCGCGGCGTTCTTCGCGGCCCGGGCACAGGCGAGACTTCACTGATGAGGGCCTTCTGCGTCGGCCTGTTCCTGCTCGCGCTGGGCGCGCCGTCCCTGCCGGCGCAGCAGTCTTCCGTACGCACCGCGGCGGCGCTCGACCCCGACTCGGTGCGAGTGGGGGAGCCGTTCATACTCGGGCTGTCCGTGGCCGGACCACTCGAAGCTCCCGCTACGTTCCCGCCCCTGATCACCCTCGATCCCGAGCTGGAGCAGCTTCGGCCCCCGGAGATCGAGTGGCACGATGAGCGCGGAGGGAGCTGGCGCGCCCACTACCGCCTGTCGGCCTGGAAGGCCGGTGACTGGGAGCTCCCCGCCATTGGGGTCGCTATCGAGGGGAGAGAGGTTCAGGTGCGGCCTCCCGCGATCCACGTGACTTCCGTTCTTCCTGCGGAAGCCGACGGTCCACTGCAGCTGAAACCGCCTCGGGAGCCCATTCCCCACCGTCCGTTCCCGTGGTGGCTCCTCCTGCTGCTTCTGGCCCTGGCGCTTCTGTGGTGGCTCCTCCGGCGCCTGCACGGCGTCGAGGAGGAAGAAGCAGAGGAGCCTGTCGACCCGGCCGTGGCCGCGCGGGAGGCGCTCGCGGCTCTCAAGGAGGACTTGGAGCAGGGCAGGTTGGACGTGGCCGCGTTCTACGATGGTCTGGAGGGCGTTCTACGCTCCTACCTCGCGGCCACACGCGGCTGGCCCGAGGAGAGGCCGGTTCGGGAATTCGTCGAGACTGGAGCGGTAGCCCGTGCGTCCCGGGAGCTGCGGGTGGGACTACGCTCGATGCGGGACCGGGCGGGGCTCGTTCGCTTCGCACACGTAACGGCCGCGGAACCGGCCGCCCTCGACGACGCGGATGCGTGCCTGGCGTGGGTGGAAGCCGAGGAGGAGGCGGCCTGATGTTCGGGATATCTCTCGGGGCCTGGCCCTTCCTGTTGCTTCTCCTGCTCATTCCTCTCGGCTGGTCGGCCCTCCAGCGGCGTCGCGTGCGTCTGCCGCTGCCCGGCATCGAGGCGGCAGCTCGTTCGGCAGGACGGGCCGATCGCGAGACCGCCCATCTGGAGGGTGCGCCGGAGGCGACGGCGTCGGAAGGTACCGGCAGCGAGGATGGCCAGGAAGAGCCCGGGCCGCGCCGCGCTCGCCGCCGAGCCGGATCCGGCCCGCTGCGGCTCAGGAACTTCACCTTCTGGTCGGCGTGGGCACCCTCCTGGCGCACGGCGGCCCTCGTCCTGACGGTACTGGCCCTGGCCAGTCCCGTCAGGCTTGTGGAGCGGGTGGAGGAACGCTCCGAGGGTGTCACCATCGTTCTGGCCTTCGACATCTCGAGCTCGATGCTTGCCGAAGACTTTCGGCCTCAAAACAGGATTTCCGTAGCGCGCCGGGAAGTGACGCGGTTCGTGCAGGGCCGGGAAGGAGACCATATCGGCCTCGTGGCGTTCGCGGGCGAGGCACTCACCGTGGTTCCGGGGACGCTCGACTACGGTATCCTGTATCAGGCCGTGGACAACCTGGATGTCGGCCAGCTGCGGGACGGAACGGCCATTGGAACAGCCCTGGCTACGGCCGTGAACCGGCTTCGGTCGGTGGAGAACGGCTCGCGGGTAGTGGTGCTGCTGACCGACGGCGACAATAACCGAGGCGACATCTCCCCTGAGGATGCGGCCGCAGCAGCCTCCGCCCTCGGAATCCGCGTGTACACCATCGGAGTGGGCCGGGACGGAGTGGCGCCCGTGCCGATCGGCCGAACGCGCTTCGGCTACCAGTACGCGGACATGGAAGTCACGGTCAACGACGAACTGCTGGATCGCGTGGCGCGAACGACCGGTGGCCTATACTTCCGCGCGACCGACCCGGAAGCCCTGACCCGGATCTATCGAAGAATCGATGAGCTGGAGACGGCCCCGGTTCAGGAGGTTCGAATGGTCGAGCGCTCCGGCGTGCGGTCCGAGCTACTGATACTCGCTCTGGCGGCCCTCGTGCTGGAGCTTCTCGGCTCGGCCACGCGGGCGCGGAGAGTCTTCGCGTGATGGGGCTCGGCCTGCAGGCATGGCTGGCGGCGGCGGCCGCCGGGAGCGCGGCCCTGCTCCTCCGGGGGCTCAGCGCCTACCGGACTCGACTCGATCGGACGGCGCTCGGTGACGACCTCCTGCTCGTGCGGCTGACTCACGCGCCGTCCCCGGCGCAGCGGTTTTACAGGGCTTTCCTGCTGGCCGCCGGGTGTGGCGCGCTGGCTGCCGGCCTCACGGTCGGCGGGGCCGCGGAGGACGTTCCCGAGGAGTCGGATCTGCAGACCGTGCTCGTTCTGGATGCGTCGAACTCCATGTGGGCGAGGGACGTGCAGCCCAGTCGGCTTGAAAGGCAGCGACAGTTGGCCGCGGACCTGGCTGTCCGGATTCCCGGCCGCCTCGGAGTGGTCTACTTCGCGGGTCGCGGATACGTGCTGTCCCCCCTGACCGAGGACCGGGACGCCGTGCTCATGTTCGTGCAGGCGCTCGACCCCGTCCTCGTCGGGCAGGGCGGGACCTCACTCGCCGAGGGACTGCGCCAGGGCCTCGATGTGCTGGCCGGGGGCGATGAGAGCGGGCGCCGTGTGCTGGTCGTCATGACGGACGGGGAGGCCACCACGGACGCCGAGGGGATCGAGGAGGCGGTGGCCCGCGCCACACGGATGCGGGTTCCCGTCTTCACCGTGGGTCTCGGAACACCCTCGGGTGCCCGAGTACCGGTGCCGGCTCGGCCGGACGCCGAGGAGCTGGAATCCGCCCCGGCCCCGAGACTTCGGACGCAACGGGACGGTGGAGAGCGGTGGCTGACGGACGGCCGGGGAGAGGCCGTGGTGAGTCGACTGGAGGAGAGTGGCCTTCAGGAGCTGTCCCGGACCACGGGCGGGAGCTACGTGAGGGCCGACGCGCAGGGATTCGACGCGTTGCTGGAACGTCTCGAGAGCGAGGGCCGACGGCCGGATCCAGGCACCGGGCGGCGCGCCAGCGCTCTTCTCCTGGCGGCGTTCGCACTTCTGTTCGCGGAAGGCTACCTGGTGAGGAGGGGATGATGAGTCACGGATCACGCCCGGTCATCAGGCCGATGGGGCTGCGCGCATCCCACGCTGTGGCGGCTCTTTGCGCTCTGGCACTTCTGCCGGCCGGAGGGATCGCGACACGCGGCGCTACGCTTCTCACCCAGGGAGCCCAGGAACCGATCCCCCCCATGGCTCTCGACAGCTCCCGTGTAGTGACGGCCGAGGCCCTGTCGGGATTCCGCGAGCGGACGGAAGACCCGGGTCGTCCCGTCGACTGGTTCAACCTGGGAGCCGCACTTCTACTGTCGGGCGATTGGGAGGGAGCCGTGGAGCCGCTCCAGAGGGCTATCGACACGGACGATGAGGCTCTGGAGCGCTCCGCCACGTACGACCTGGCGCTGGCCCGGGCCCTGGCCGGCCGCCCACCGGAGCTCGGAGGGGAGCTCCTGTTCGAGGAGCGCAAGCCGCTGCTCGAGCAGGCGTGGGACGGCTTTCGGTGGGTGCTGAGAGAGAACCCGGCGGCTGAGGACGCACGCTGGAATCTGGAGCTGGTCGGCCGGTGGCTTGAGCAGGAGGAGGACCCTCAGGACGATGGGGGCGGTGGTGGAGGTGGTGGGGCCTCGGCCAACGCGGACCAATCCGAGTCTCCCTCGACCCGGGAGCTTTCGGCTCAGGAGGCTCTCGACCTCCTGGAACGGGCGGCCGAGGAGGAGCGGGACGTGCAGGGACGACGCCTGGAGAGGAATCGATCCCGGGACCCGGTCGTAGAACGCAACTGGTAGCTCAGGTCTCAGGGTCCTCGATCAGGGGCACGAATCTCGCTCCCTCGATGTCCTCGGCCGTGACCTCATTCCCATCCTTCCGGTAGCGCCGGATCACCTGGAACCAGTCGTCTCCCACGGGAGCCACCAGGTAGCCTCCCTCCACGAGCTGCTCCATGAGCGCGGGCGGGACCACCGCGGCCGCGGCCGTAACGATGATGCGATCAAACGGCGGCTCCTGCGGCCAGCCTTTGCTCCCGTCTCCAAGCCTCAGCGTCACGGTTCCGAAACCCGTCTTCTCCAGGGCGAGCGCCGCCGACTCGTGCAGCTCCGGAATCCTCTCGATGCTGTAGACGCGGCATCCGCACGCGGCGAGAACGGCGGCCTGGTACCCTGATCCGGTGCCGACCTCGAGCACCCGCATGCCTTCCCCTATCCGAAGCGAGTCCGTCATTACAGCCACTATGTATGGCTGGGATATCGTCGCTCCGTGTCCTATGGGAAGCGCACAGTCGGCGTAGGCGTGGGAGATCTGCGCCGCCGGCACGAACGCGTGGCGGGGGACCCGGCCCATGGCCTCGAGGACAGCCTCGTCCGCGATCCCGCGGCGGCGAATCTGGCGCTCCACCATTCGCCGCCGTTCTTCATCGTACCCGCGTTCCGTGCGAATGCGCATGATCAAGAAGGAAAAGTGAGTCGCCGGTCCCGTTGCCGCAAAGGTCCGGGGGCTCCTAGCTTGCCCACCATGAACACACCCGCTTCAGAGCGGGTCCGGCTGACCCAGTATTCGCACGGCGCCGGCTGAGCGTGCAAGCTGGGTCCGGAGGACCTGGAGAAGATACTGGCCGTCCTACCCCCGGGTGACGACGAGAACCTGATCGTGGGACTCGAGACGCCCGACGACGGGGCCGTCTATTCGCTCGGTGACGGACGCGTCCTGGTCGCGAGCGTGGACTTCTTCACGCCGCTCGTGGACGACGCCGAGGACTTCGGTGCGATCGCGGCGGCCAATGCCCTCAGCGATCTGTACGCCATGGGGGCCACCCCGGCGTTCGCGCTGAGTGTTCTGGCGGTGCCGGCGGCGACCCTGCCCCCGGAGGTCGTCGCAGGCATCCTGCGCGGAGCGGCAGGGACCTGCGCGGAGGCGGGCATCGTCATCGCCGGCGGTCATTCGATCGATGACCACGAGCCAAAGTTCGGACTGGTGGCCCTGGGCTTTGCGGACCGCGATCGCCTGTACCGGAAAGCGGGTGCGCAGCCGGGAGATTCCATCGTGCTGGGCAAGGCACTCGGTACCGGCATCGTGGCTACCGCCATCAAACGGGAGGCGGCGGAAAGCCCGACCGTGCGCGCGGCCGTCCGCTCCATGCGCCAGCTCAATCGCGATGCGGTGGTCCTGCTGGAGGGGCACGATGTTCGCGCGCTGACGGACGTAAGCGGATTCGGTCTCCTCGGGCACCTGAGGGAGGTGTGCGAAGCCTCCGGCGTGTCGGCCCGGATCACGGCCTCCGCGCCCCGGCTGCTCCCTGACGTGGTGGAGCTCACCGAAGCCGGTTTCGTGCCCGGCGGAACCCAGCGCAACCGGGCCGCCGTCGAGCCCGTGACGGACTGGGAGCCCGGTTTGCCCGACGCAATGCGCACCATTCTCTGCGATGCCCAGACCTCGGGTGGCCTGCTGGCGTGCGTGCCGAAGCACGAGGCCAGCGAGCTCGCGGCCGAGTGGGAAGCGGAGGGGTATGCGGCAGCCGTCGTGGGCCAGATCGAGGAGCGCGTGAAACCGATGCTGATCGTGGAGGAGTGATGACCGCGAGTGCCGACGGCGGGGTGTTCTCCCGCGAACCCAGGTTTCCCAACCTCATCGTCACCCGCCATCCGCTGCTCAGGCACAAGGTGACGCTTCTTCGCAAGCGTGACACGCCGAAGAAGATATTCAAGGAGCTGGTGGATGAAATCGCCATGCTCCTAGCCTACGAGGTCACTTCGGATCTGGAGACGGAGGAAGTCAGGGTCGAGACGCCTCTCGAGTCCACCGCAGGAGACGTCGTCATAGGGGAGCGCCTCACGCTGGTGCCGATCCTGCGGGCCGGGCTGGGGATGGTGGATGGCGTGCTCGACCTCATTCCCACCATGCGCGTCGGCCATATCGGACTGCAGCGCGATCACGACACCCTGGAGCCCATCGACTACTATTTCAAGATCCCCCCTCCCCTCGAGACGGGTGTGCTCATCGTCGCCGATCCGATGCTGGCCACGGGTGGCTCGGCCAGCGCGGCGGTGGCTTATCTGAAGAAGTCGGGCGCCCTCAACATCCGCATGATCTGCATCGTGGCGGCGCCGGAAGGCGTACAGCGCATGCTGGATGACCATCCCGACGTGCCCGTATTCGCGGCGGCTCTCGACCGGGAGCTGAACGAGCGCGGCTACATCCTGCCGGGCCTGGGAGATGCCGGGGACCGGCTGTTCGGGACCGACTGAAGGCGGGGGACCGGATCAGGCGCGGCTCACGGCTCCGACGGCCAGGAGCTCATCGGGTCTCCGCGGCGCCCGGCCTCGAGCTGGGCTCGCCTTCGCGGCAGACGCCCGTCCCGCGGTGGCCGGGGTCTGCGTTGCGTGCGTGTCCAGGTGCTGGGGATGAGCAGCACGAGCAGCGTGTAGAACTCGAGTCGTCCGAGGAGCATCAGCGCCGACAGCGTGTACAGGGCGGGTGCCCCCAGGTCGCCGTAGTTGGCTGCCGGTCCCACTTCGCCGAGGCCGGGGCCGATGCTGGATAGCGCGGCGAGCGAAGCGCTCATCGAAGTGACGAGGTCGTTTCCGAGCGCCGCGAGAATGACCGTCCCGATGGCGTGCGTTCCCATGTACATGGCCAGGAAGGCCAGCACCTTGAACACCAGCTCCTCTCGGATCGGGCGCCCGCCGACACGGGTGATGATCACGGCGCGCGGGTGCAGGACCTTCCGGATCTCGCCCAGTACGTGCTGCGCCACCACGGCCCCGCGGATCATCTTGAAACCGCCGCCTGTCGAGCCGCCCATGGCGCCAACGAACATCAGCCCGAGCAGCAGCACCTGACAGACTATCGGCCAGGCCGCGAAGTCAGATGTTCCGAAACCGGTCGTGCTGTGCACCGCGACTACGCTGAACGTCGCTCGCCTCACGAGCTCGAGCGTAAACGCACCCTCCGCGGCGCCGAGGGCTATGAGGCACACCAGGGCCACGGCCACGGTCGACGTCAGATACCACTGCCATTCCGCGTTCCGAAACATCTCCCGTGGATGACCGGTGAACGCGCGGTAGTGCAGGGTGAAATTCACACCAGCCATGAACATGAACAGGATCGTGACCCATTGGATGGCCGGAGAATAGAATCCTATCGACGCTGTACGCGTGGAGAAGCCTCCAGTGGCGAGGGCGCTCATGGCGTGATTGACGGCGTCGAAGAGATTCATACCTAAGATTAGGTATAGTATGCCAAGCGCCACAGTAAGACCGACATACACGCCCCAGAGAAGGCGAGCTGTCGTCGCGATGCGAGGCTTCACCCGGTCGGTGGTGATCCCCGGGGCCTCGGCGAAGAAGAGCTGAGCCCCCCCCACTCCGATGAGAGGCAGGATGGCCACTCCGAGCACGATGATGCCCATGCCGCCAATCCAGTGCGACAGGCTGCGCCACAAGAGGATGCTCGACGGCAGCTCCTCGATGACCGCGTAAACAGTGGCCCCCGTGGTGGTGAACCCGGATACCGACTCGAACAGGGCCCACGCGGCCGACGGAGCCACCCCGGCGGCGAGAAACGGGACCGCGCCGGCGATCACGATGGCGAGCCATCCGAGCCCTACGACGGCAAGGGCTTCGCGGGGATTGAGATCTACGTGACGCGGCGTGAGCCACCACAGGGCGAGACCGAGTAATCCTGGGCCGAGCATCGACGCGAGCCAGACGATCGCGAGCCCATCGCGCACTCCCAGCGCCGCGGCGGGTAACATGGCGACCGCCACGGCGATGAGGAGTCCCCCGAGGAGGTGCAGGATCTCGCGGTATTTCACTGGCTACTCACTCAGCACTGGATGCGCTCAGGATGGGAAGAGCTCGGTGACGCCGGCCACGGCATCCGACAGCGCGAACACGATGGCCTCGTCTCCGACCCGGAGAGAGTCGATCCCCCGCGGCACCATCATCTGGTGGTCCCTGACCAGTGCGGCCAGAATCGCGTTCTTCGGGAACTCGATCTCGTCCAGGGGCACGCCCACGAGCGGGCAGTCTGCCGAGACGACGTAGTCGATTACCTCCGCATCGGACTCCTTGAACACGGCTACGTGGCGAATCGAGCCCCGCCGCACATGGCTGAGGATCGCGTTGGCGGCGCTGATTCGCGGGCTGACGGCGGCCTCGAGTCCTATCCTGCGCGCCAGGGGCAGGTAGTCCGTACGATTGATCAGCGTGATGATCTGCTTGACCCCCAGATCCCGAGCGACGAGAGACGAAATGATGTTGATCTCGTCTTCGTCCGTGAACGCCACGAATGCGTCCACTTCTCCCGCACCCTCGAATTCCAGGAGTTCGACCTCCGTGGCGTCGCCTTGCAGGATCAGCGTGCGTTCCAGCCGCACCGCGAACTCGTGCGCCATGTCGGGGTTGTCGACGAGCATGGTGCTCTCGACACCGTGCTGCTCCAGAAGCCTGGCCAGGTAGAATGCCTCCCGGCTGTGCCCCGCGATCATCACCCTCCTCAGCTTCGCCCGCGCATGGCCGCACAGCTCCAGCGCCCGCGGGATTTCTTCCTCCGCGGCGATGGCGAACACGTGGTCGTATGCCTGCAACACCGTAGCGCCGTCGGGAATGATGGTCTCACCGTCCCGCTCCACGGCCACGGCCAGGAGAGAGCGACGCCCGACGCGACGCCCGATCTCGCGCAGAGTCCTGCCATCGACAGGCGCGCCTTCGAGGATGGTGAGTCCGATCAGCTGTACGGCGCCACCCGCGAACAGGGTGAGGTCCGTTGCCGCCGTCGACTCCAGCAGCCTGAACGTCTCGAGCGCCAGCTCGCGCTCCGGGTTGATCAGGACGTTGACCCCGAAGCGGGACGGGCGCAGCGCCTCGCCGCCGCGGTAGAAGTCCGGGTTTGAAACGCGCGCCACCTTGACCAGGCCGCGTCTCGGAGGGACCGACATACAGCTGACGAGGTTCACCTCATCAACGCTCGTCACGGCGAGCAACAGTCCGGCTTGCTCGATGCCCGCTTCCTCGAGAAGGGTCGCGTTCACGCCGCTACCCTCGAGAACGGCCACGTCGATGTGGCTTTCGACGTAATCGAGCCGATCGCGGTCCACGTCGACCACGACCACGTCGTGCTGTTCTTTGGAGAGCCTCTCTGCGACGTGGTAGCCTACTTCTCCGGCCCCCACGATGATGATGCGCATGAGTGTCCAGATCGCAGTGAAGTGCAGGGTGAATCCGAAGCCACAAGATCCGGAAGCGATCGCCGGGCGGCAAGACTGGGCGCCTCGACGAAGCGCGCGGCCGGCCTTCCACAGCACCGCCATCGCGGGTCGCGCTCGCCCCCGGATCGGGCTAGAATGAGCGCGCAGCACCTCCCACGGGCCCGTAGCTCAGCTGGTTAGAGCAGGGGACTCATAATCCCAAGGTCGCAGGTTCGAGTCCTGCCGGGCCCACTAAGAACCACAAAGACTTACGCCCCCCGCGCCAAGCGCAGGGGCCGTTTTGGGGACGGTTTTGGGGACACAGTTGCGGCTTCACCCGTTGACAGCCTCCGCTGCCACCTGCCCGTAGCGAGCCTCGAAGCCCGAGAGGTACTGATCGGCGTTGAGGTGTGCGTAGCGGTCAGTAGTTGCGTAGTCGGCGTGGCCCGCCGCTTCCTTGACGTGCGCGGTGGGCACGCCGTCAGCCAGCGAGAGCGTAACCCACAAGTGCCGGAGGTCGTGCTGCCGGAGGTCGGCCGGGAGTTTCGCCCGACTGGCCGCCTTCTTGAACCCCCGGTACATCGACTGGACCCGCTCGCCGGCCTGGGCTGTCCGGTTGTCGATAAGGTGATGGAACACCCACGGCGACCGCTTGCCGTTGTAGAGTGCGAGCCGGTAGGCCGCGAAGTGCGCGCGCATCTCCTCGCG
>JBDHFS010000073.1:0-2152 GCA_039590285.1 Gemmatimonadota bacterium | reverse complement strand
CAGTCGGGGCGGCATGGGCACCCACCGACTCTTGCCGGTCTTGGTCGCGTGTCGGTAGCTGGACCGAATGAAGATGCGGCCCGCGTCCAGGTCCACGTCAGTCCACTTGATCCACAGACCCTCGCTCTTGGACCGTACACCCGTCTCGATCAGCAACAGGACGTACAGGTGGAGCATCGGGTTCTTGGACGCCTTGCACGCCTCCAGTAGCTTCTCTGTCTGCTCATACGTCAGCAGGACTGGCTCGCGTCCGGTGTGCTTCGGCTTGTCCACCCGTGCGACCGGGTTCGCTCCGTCCAGCCAACCGAGCTTGGCCGCTTTGTTGAACAGCTTGTGCAAGATCGCCCATTCCTTTTCGCGGCTGCGCTCAGAGAGCGGGGAAGGGAGCTTGTTGCCTTTCGTGTCGTGGACGCGCCGCCAGTCCAGATACCTTTGAACGTGCTCGGGCTGAATGTCGCTCAGCGACGGGTCGCCCAGCTCGTCAACGAAGTACAGCCGGACACCCGCAAGCGTGTTCGAGTATGACACCCGCGTTGACTCGCGCTTCGTCGGCAACGTGTTCTCTTCGTATTGGTCCAGCATCTCGGAGAAGTGGACCACACCCCTGAGGCCCGTGCGCTTGCGCTTGGTGACTCGCTCGGCTTCCCGCTCCATCTCGCGGGCCACCCGCTTGGCGTCCCGGTGCGAGCCGTGGACCGTCTGACGGAAGCGCATCCCGTCCGACCGAACGGTGATCCGCCAAGCCTTGCCGCGCTTCACGATGTACGCCATTGTAGCCTCTCTTAACTGTAGTGGTATTCGCCACGTGCGGCGCGTCTGAGTTCTTCCGCCAAACCGCGCAACAGGTCAGCGCGTCGGTCCGCCGCTTCCGCGATCTTCAACATGTTCTCGGGAATCGGACTGCGAACCCCAGACCGCCATGCCCTAATTGTACCGTATGAAACATCCATATTGTCCGCGATTGTACCTTGACTGGGCGTCATCGCCTGGAGGGCGCGCTGTGCAAGCAATGGGACACCTCGTATCAGTGGGGGAGTCGTCATCCCTACTAATATAGGTCGTCGTGATATTGTTGACAACGGTCAGTAGGAAAGAATGTAGGCGTGGCGACGAGTGGGCGACCTACATGCGGTTCAGGCGGACTGATCCGTGCATCGCTGGATGAGCCGGCGAAGCTCCACCCTTAAACCCTCCAACCTCTGCTCCGTGTCCCCGGATCTCTTGGAGAAGCTCCCTGATCCTTGTCTCTCTGTCGTCCATACCGGGAGGGTACGGGCACGGATCAACGGGTTATCAAAGCGAAGCGCCCGGCGTGAACCGGGCGCTGGTTGAGGCGACCTTAAGAGAACCGCCCTGCTGGCGGACAGCGCTTACTGGATGTATCCCAGCGTTCGCAGTTGTTCGAGGTCCTCGGGCGACAGTTGTACGGACTGGCCTCTGCCCGCGATGAGTTCCCGCAGTGCTGCGTTAAGCTCGACCTGTGCCTCGAGGAGCTTTGTGTACTTCTCCACCAGATCCGGTCGCTCTTCGTTGATCGGACGCTCCAGCAGTGGGTCATCCCAGAGATCGTAGACCAGCAGGCGCTCGCGCGGTGGGGTCCGGTTGTGCCATCTCCACCCGGGGAATGTCTCCGTGCATCTTGTCAGTGCGTCGCCGAGCCGCACGGTGCGGACTTCGACCTCGGGATCGTCGGGCCGCACACACAGCGAGGCCCCCCAGCGCCCGTCGATCACCTCGATGTTTCCTATCAGATCCCCTGAGATCTCATCGATCAGGAGCACGTCCACGAACACGGGGTGGTGCTCCCACTCTTCCTCCTTGACCTGCCCGAGCAACAGGGGCGCGAGCGACTCGCCCTGTCTCATCTGAGGCTGTGGAAGTCCGGCGAGGTCGAGCAGCGTCGGGAGCACGTCGATCATCGACACGGGCGTGCGGATCCTCTGCCCTTCGATGTGGCCGGGCCAGACGAACATCAGTGGCACGCGAGTGGCGAAGGGGTGGATGTGGGGAGCGTCGTTCGGATGACCGGGCATGTGCCGGTGACTGCCGGCTGGGTATCCGTGATCGGATGCGATCACGAGGATCGTGTTCTCCCACCGACCCTCCGCCTTCAGCCGCTCCACGAACCGCTCCAGGTGGTGGTCCTGGTGCG
>JBDHFS010000072.1:0-11874 GCA_039590285.1 Gemmatimonadota bacterium | reverse complement strand
TATGTGACCTGGATCACTCATCTCGCAGGATGAGCGCGGATAATGGCACCCTGATGACCCTTCCCTCCGCGTTCAGCATGTCGCTCTCGAGTAGTTCGCTGAGCAGCCGGGTAACCACCTCTCGGCTCGATCCGATGCGCTCGGCCAGCTCACGGTGGGTCGGGCGGGTGAACTCGATCTCTTCCCCTTCGGAGGCCGGCTGCCCCTCGTGCTCGGCGATCTCGAGGAGGGTAAGCATAAGGCGGGCCTTAACATCCAGCAGCACATGCTCGCCGATCCGCGTGTACGCCTGCCGCACCCGCTGCGCGAGCTGTCGCCACACGAGATCCGCCATCAGCCCCTGGGTCTCGACCCAGGCTAAGAATGCTTCACGCTTGAACTTGGCCAGGCGCGACTCGGTCGCCGTGATGGCGTGAGCGGGGTGGGAGTTACGGTTGGCGGCGGCCACCAGGCCCAGCAGATCGCCCTGTCGGAGCAGGTCGATCACGACCTCCCGGCCCTCCTCGCCGGCGAGGACGATCTTCACCTTGCCGCGTATGACCATGTAGACGGCGTCGTCCGTATCTCCTTTGTAATGCAGGATGTTGCCGCGCGGGTAGTCGTGGCACCTCGCCATCCGGCACAGGGAATCCAATCCTTCCTCATCCATGCTCCCGAACGCCTCGAGCGCCTCGATCTCCGATCTCAGCTCGGCAGCATCTACACGACTCGCTATAGCCATAGGTCGGCTCGCACGGTCTGTCGGATCTTCCGGATGACGGCCTCGGCCACGGATCCGCGCCACATGACGATCTTGGCGCGGCCCTTAAGTCCGGGCGCGGGTTGCCAGTCCGAGCGGGGGAACGGCACCTCTACCTCCACCCAGCCCAATTCGGCGATCGGCGACGCCGTGGTTACCTCGGATTGGAATTCCACGGTGGGACGGGCCGGCAGCTTGAGGGTGGCCCGCTGCCCGGGCTGGAGCTGCGTGGCCAGGCGGAGAGGCACCCGGATGCGCGCCTGCCGGCCTTCGGTCGCCGCGATCTCCAGGAATAGCGTCCCCGCGTCGAGGCTCTGCCCGAGCCGTTCCTCGAGTCGATACCCTACCACGACGCCCGCGGTGGGAGCCCGCAGATGCAGGCGCTCCAGCCGTCGCTCCAGAACGTCGAGCTCCTTTTGGACCTCGGTGCGAACGGCGGACGCAGTGGATGCGGCGGAATAATCGCCTCGCGCCTCGCTCTCCGCCTCCTCCAGGGTGAGCCGGCGCGACACGGCGCGCGCGCGCGACACCTCGGCCTGGAGTGCCGGGCTCCACAGGACGGCCAGGCTCTGCCCTTCGGTGACCGTGTCGCCCTCCGTGACGGCGAGCCGGTCCAGGATCCCGGGTTCTTCGGTCCGGACCAGCACCCTCGGGACGGCCGCGACCGTGAACTCCCCGCTGGCGCGGAACGTCCACGGAATGATGAACAGGAGGATGACGAGAACCGCCAGCCCTCCTCCTCCCATCGTGAAGCGCCGCAGGGTTGAGCCCGACCGCCAAGTCACACCCCAGGTGCGGACCATCATGGCCACGCGGTTACTCATCCCCCGGATGGCGCTGAAGGCGATGATGGCCGTCAGCACCCAGATCCAGGGACCCATGAAGCGGCCGATCACGAGAATCAGCCACAGCAGGGAAACTGCCGCGATCAACACACTGTACACGAGCGCCAGGCCGCCGTACACGAGAAGCACCCGGCGCTCCCGGGGCGTGACCCGGGGCTCGGGCACGTCGAGGCCGACGACGTAGCGCTTGCCCAGCCACGCCCAGTACGTGAAGGCCCGCCGGCGCAGGTTCGGGATCTCCAGCCAGTCGGAGAGGGCGTAGTACCCGTCCAACGGCAGAAGCGGATTGAGGTTGGAGATCACGGCCGTGATGCCCGCCACGAGCACGGTGAAGAAGGCCAGCTTGTTGGCGAAAGTGGCGGGCTCGGTGAGCACCCAGGCCACGGCGGCCAGGCCCGCGATCACCATCTCGATCCAGGGCCCCGCGAACGTGACCCACAGGCGGTGCGAGCGGCGCTCGAACGTCCAGGCGTCGTTCGTGTTGCAGAACATCGCGGGCGAGAAGTACAGCATCATCGCGCCGATCTCGTGCACCTCACCCCCGAACCACTTCGTGGTCAGCCCGTGGCCCAGCTCGTGGATCGCTCCGATCCCCAGGACGAGGAGATACACGGTTATGAGATCGGCGACGGACACTCCGGTGAGCAGGTAGAGGCCGGTCGTGCCGGACCAGAACTGATCCCACCGCACCACGAGCACGAGTCCGTAGGCCAGGAACAGGCCCAGTGACGCGGCGACGAACGCGCGTGACCACATCCAGGGCGCGCGGGCGACCACCGCGTCGAAGAACTTGTCGGGATCGCCGATCGAGAAACGGAGCCTGAGGATCGAGCCCTGGGCACGCTGCCGCGTTCGGATCCGCCTCTGCCCGCGTATGCGCTCCATGAGCATCAGGTGTTGCTCCGCGGGCGTGCGCTCGACGATTCCGAGGCGCTTGAGCCGGGCCACGAAGTCGCCCACCTGGCCCGGATCCACGCTGACCCCCAGTTCGTCCGGAGCCAGCCGGGAGATGTCTTCGGGAGACCGCGCCCCGTCCATCAGGCGCATGAGGCCCACCTCGGCTTCGCCAAACTGATAGTACTTTCCGGTGTTGGGGATTTTGACCACATAATGGACCTTGCCGTCGTGCTCCCGCCGGACCACGCCAAGGTCGTCACGCAGCCTGGGGCGCGCCTCGAGCGCCGTCGTCACGAACCGGCTCCCTCGGCTTCCTGTGCGGCACTCTCGAGGGGAGGCCCGCCGACCACGATCGCAGCGCCGGGCCGGAACTCACCGACCTTCCTGATCTCAACGATGACCTCGCGCGTTCCGCTACCCGGATCCACGGTCGGACCGACGATGATGACGGCGCCCGCGACCTCGTAGCCGTCCGCATCACGGACCGGAACGGGATCGCCGACGGCGAACTCGCCCACCTGCTCCTCGGGCACGAGCAGCCGCGCGCGCAGGGGCGACAGCGCCGTCACCCGGAACAGCGGCTCCGTTTCCTCGACGACCTGGCCCACCCGCACGTAGCGCTGCGAGACCACCCCCGAGAACGGCGCGCGCACCTGGGTGCGGGACAGGTACAGCTTGGCCCATCCCAGCGCCGCCTGGGCGCGCTGGTTCGAATACAGTGCCTGCTCATACTCCGCGTCGCTCACGACGCCCGTCTCGTGCAACTCCCGCAGCCGCTCCAGCTGGAGCCTGGACTCCTCGACCTCGGGGCGGAACCTCTGCACTTCAAGCTGGGCCACGTCGTCCTCGAGCGTGGCCAGAAGCTGGCCCTCGCGCACGCGGTCTCCGACCTCCACGTGAATAGCCCTGATGGGCACGCCGCTGCCGGAGGCCTCATCGTCCGGCATGCGCGTGAACACGTCCGCATCGCGCTCGGAGTAGAGGAACGCCGTGAATCCTTCCGGGGCGCTCTCGGTCGCGACATCGGACAGGCTCAACCGGCGCTCCGTGGCCGGCTCCTCACCGGGATCGGACCGCACTTCGGTGCTGCACGCGGTAAGAAGCGCGAGCCCCGCCAGTGTCAGGCATCTCATCTTCCAGCTTTCCATGAACCTCACCTCGGGCGGAGTCTTCATCGCCAGAAAGTCATGTTGATCCACCGCAACAGAGGCCGAGCAATGATGTATCCGATCGGCCTGCGCGCTCCCACCACCTTGGCCCGTGCCTCCAGCCCCGGCCTCAGGAGCCCTTCCGCGTTGTCCAGATCGGCCCAGATCGTGACCGTAGCATCACCGCCGGGATCCGACCGGGCGGCGGGGGCGATCTGCGTGACCGTGCCGACGAAGGTGTGATTCGGACGCGCCGCCACCTTGAGCCGCACCGGATATCCGTCCTGGACTCGTTCGATGTCGAATCCGCGGACCTGCCCTTCGAGCTGCAGACGATCCGTCCGACCCATCAGGACGAAGGTCTGTCCCGCGTCGAGGTACTTCCCGAGCATCTCGTGCGGCCGGACCGTGAGGATCGTCCCGTCGACCGGGGCCCGGATGCTGGTTCGAGCCAGCTGTTGCTGGAAGACGGCCAGATTCTCGGCCAGCTCGGTTGCCCTGATCTCTGCGATGCGGGACCGGGTCTCATCCCCCGCCACTCTGGCAGCGGCCACCTCGCGACGGGCGCTGGCAAGCTCGCCTTCCGTCTCGGCGATACGGATCCGAAACTCGTCCTCGCGCAGGTTGGCGAGCACGTCCCCCTGGCTCACGGAGGCGCCTTCGTCGACTCGAATGTCCGTGAGCAGACCATCGACCGTGGCGCGTACCGGCATCCGATCGCCGGGTATGAGCTCTGCGTTCCGGATCGACACCCGCTCCCGATACGGAATGAGGGCCAGCACGATCACGATCGCCGCCGGAATGCCCACCTTGCGCAGGAACGCCGTGCGGTCGAGCGACTTCAACCGGCGCCACCGCTCCGCCACGGGCGCGAGCACGCCAATCAACGGGACCTGGCCGTACAGTTCGGAGTTACGCAGTGCCACGGAGGCCTGCGTGCCCAGGAGCTGCGCGGCCTCCAGGCCGGCATCTCCGAGGAACGCGACTGAAGCGGACTCCATATAGAATGCCCCGACCAGTCCCTCGTCGTCCTGGAGCGGGACCAGGCACAGGGAGCGAATGCCCGTCCGCTCCAGGTGGCCGGGGAACGCCGCCCTGACGGCCGAGGCGAGCTCGTTTTCTGCCTCAATATCCGGGATGTAAGCGACTTCCCCTCGCTCCAGAAGCCACTCCGTCAGCCGGTCGAGCTCGAGGTTCGCCTCCGTCTTGGCGTCGAACGTCTCCAGGCCCGAGATCGCGCGCGGGGTCAGCTGACCGCGTTCCGCGAGAGACACCATGGCCCGGTCGTAGTTCAGGATCCGGCTGCCCCTGTTCGCCAGGGTGATGGCCAGGCGGTCGGTGTCGAGCGTGGAGGTGATCTCGCGGCTGATCTCCAGCATCGCTTTGAGGTCGCGCGCTCTCTTCTCCGCCCCGTGCAGCTGGGCGTTGGCCAGCGCAAGGCCGGCGGTGGCCGCGAGGCCCTCCAGAAGGGCGAGATCGGTCTCGTCGAACAGGCCCGTTCCGGATCCCTTGTTCAGGACCTGAAGAGCCCCGAGCACCTCATCCTTGGTCTTGAGGGGCGTGGTGGCCACGGAGCGGGTCGCGAAGCCCGTGGCTTCGTCCACCTGGTGGACGAATCGCGGATCGTCGGTGGCGTCGGCCACCAGCTCGGATTCGCCTCTTCTCGCGACGTCCCCCACCAGCCCGGCCCCCATGGGGAGCTCGAGGCCCTCGATCTGTGCGCTGACCGGTCCGCGGGCGATTTCGCACACGAGCACGTCGCCCTTCCGGAGCCAGATGGAGCCTGCCTCCGCGTCCAGGATGCGCACCGCGCGATCGAAGACCGTGGCGAGGAGCTCGTCGGCATCCAGAGTCGACGAAAACTCCAGACCCGCTTCGTGGAGAAGCTCGAGATGCTCGAGGCTGAGATTCGTGTTTGCCACTATCGGGGCGCCCGGGGCTGAAGTACGGCCGGGGTCCACCCTACCCATACCCATCCCCTGCGCGAGGCCATCCCGCGCACCGGCTCTATGATTCATTCCCGGCTACATCACCGGGAGCGCGTCCTTGGATCCAAGGGGCATCGTTGTGGGGCCGTAGCGCCGCCCGGGCACAACCGCCGGAACGCCGCGAGTCCGCACCAAGATAGTCGAGAAGAGGCCGCCATGCCAAAGAATGAGACAGGCGGCTCGTGCGGCGGGCGGCTCGAAACGGGCCCTGTATTCTTATTTCTTCAGAAACGTTTCGGCTGAAACGCGCATGAACAGAGTGCGGCGCCTCGACAGCGGCTTATGTCCGCAACGTTCCCTCAGTCGCTCGACGCGATCGTGAGCGGCACGTACAATGTGCGCCCATGATCTCCGTCTCCGGCCTCGTCAAGTCCTTCGGCATCGAGCCGCTGTTCACCGACGTCTCCTTCGAGCTGAACCGGGGAGAACGGTACGGACTGGTGGGAGCGAACGGATCCGGCAAGACCACGCTTCTCAACATCCTCAGCGGCCACGAGGACGCGTCCGACGGGTCGATCTCCCTCGCAAAGAACTTGAAGCTCGGTGTCCTGCGCCAGGACCAGTTCATCTACGAGGACGAGGAGATCCTCGGGGTCACGATGATGGGCAACCCCGAGCTGTGGCAGGCCATTGTCGAGAAGGAGGCGCTGCTCGCGGAGCCGGAGGACAGCTTCGACGCGGAGCGCTTCTCCGAGCTGGAGGAAACGATCCAGCATCACGATGGTTACGCCGCGGAGGCGCGCGCGGCCGAGATCCTGGAAGGGCTCGGCTTCCCGGCACACGTGCACCGGCAGTCCATGTCCACGCAGTCCGGCGGATTCAAGCTTCGGGTTCTGCTGGCGCAGGCATTGGCCGGTTCACCCGATGTACTGCTGCTCGACGAGCCCACGAACCACCTGGATATCCTGTCGATACGATGGCTCGAAAAGTTCCTGCGCGACTTCGCCGGGCCGGTGGTCGTCATCTCGCACGATCACCGCTTTCTGGACAACGTCGGCACGCAGATCCTGGACGTCGACTATCAGACGATCCTCCAGTACCCGGGGACCTACAGCGACTTTCTGCTGGCAAAGCAGGCGGAGCGCGATCGTAGGGAGAAGGAGATCGCCAGCCGCGAGCGGGAGATCGCGCACCACCAGAAGTTCGTGGACCGCTTCCGCGCCAAGGCCAGCAAGGCCCGGCAGGCGCAGAGCAAGCTGCGGCTCATCGAGAAGAAGGCGGAGAGCCTCGAGGAGCTCCCGGCCAGCTCGCGCCGCTACCCGAACTTCCGGTTCGAAGAGAAGCGACACAGCGGACGAGAAGTGCTCGACATCAAGGGGATCCGGAAGGCTTTCGGCGACAACGAAGTGCTGCACGGGGTGGACCTCACGGTGGCCCGTGGAGACCGCCTGGCGATCATGGGGCCGAACGGAATCGGGAAGTCCACGTTGCTCAAGATCGTGATGGGCGAGCTCGCGGCCGATGCCGGAACCGTGAAGTGGGGATACGAGACGCATCCCAGCTACTTCGCGCAGGACCACCAGGAGCAGTTCGAGAACGCGGGACACACGGCGGAAGCCTGGATCTCAGGCTTCTGCCCGGGCAAGACGTACGGCTTCGTGCGCGGGGAGATGGGCCGGGTCCTGTTCTCAGGTGACGACGGGAAGAAGAAGCTCGGCGCTCTGTCCGGAGGTGAGGCCGCGCGCCTGGTCTTCTGCAAGATCGCGATCGAGCAGCCGAACGTGCTGGTCCTGGATGAGCCGACGAACCATCTCGACCTGGAGTCCATCGAAGCGCTCGTCGAGGCTCTGGAGGCCTATGATGGGACCCTCATCCTCGTGTCGCACGACCGGTGGTTCGTGTCGCGACTGGCCAACCGGATCGTCGAGATCACGGCGGATGGGATCCGCGACTACCAGGGCAGCTACGAGGACTACGTGCACTTCTGCGGCGATGACCACCTGGACGTGGATACGGTGGTCCTGAAGGCCCGCCAGGAGAAACGGGGAGCGAAGCCAGAAGCGAGGAAGAAGGACCGGAAGAAAGGGAGCGAGCAGCGCGACGACGGTACCCGGCGGGAAATGGCGAGGCGCCTCGAGACCATCACCGCCCGGATCGGGGAGGCCGAGACCCGTATCGAGAGCATCGACGGGATGTTCTCGGAACCCACCTTCTACGAGGCCACCTCGCGTGACGATGTCCGGACGCTGGAAGAGGAACGGACACGGCTGCAGGCGGAGGTCGAGGGGCTCATGGCCGAGTGGGAAGACGTAGAGCGACGGCTGGAGGACTCGAACCGGTCGTAATCGGCCGTGGCCCGCGAGCTGCGCTTCCGCCGGCCCTATGCCGACGACCCGACGTCCACCCAGCCCGTCACGTCCGCCGGCGGTGGTCTGCGCCCGTAGATGAAGTCGTCCGCCGCCAGGGCCACCCTGCGCGCCACGGCCGAATTCCGGATGGCGAGCCGCACCACGCTGTGCATCGGGTTGTCGGGGTGAGAGTAGGGACACGCCGAGACGCAGCGGGCACAGTCCGTTCCGATCCTGCACCAGTAGGTGAAGCACGCCTCCGCGTCGATCTGCCAGCGGAGGACCCCATCAAGCTCGGAGCGGGCTCCCCTCGGAATGGCCTGGCTCGGGCAGACGTCCGCGCACTTCTCGCATATCGAGCAGAAGTCGAGGACCGAGTGCTCCGGCTCGCGCCGGTCCGGCATCAGCGGCAAGTCTGTGGTCACGACGCCGAGTCGCACGCGGGGTCCGAGCCGGGGTGTCATGAGGAGCCCCATCCGGCCGATCTCTCCCAGCCCTGCGTCGCGCGCGACCAGCGGGCAGACGACGCGGTAGTTGCCGTCGATGTGCGCCCGGGCCGGCCAGCCGAGGTTCCGAATGAACTGAGCCAGCTGGACCGCGATGGCTCCGGAGACCATATACTGCTGTGCCGACTCCATGACCGTAGGGCCGCGGGGCGCCCGGTCGATCATCTCCTTCGCCATCTCGACCGTCAGCGCGATGGCGTACTCATGGTTCAGCCGGACCGGCTCGCCGTACTGAGGTCCGCGGCCGACGGTGGTGTATTTGTGGTAATCCCGCAGCTCCGTGATGCCCACATCCAGAGCTCCCAGCTTCACCGTCCAGCCCTTGATGAAATCCGAGATTGCCGCCCGATCCGGGGATTCCTTCTCGGGGGCGACCGGCCCATCGACCATGGAATGAAGCTCCGCGATCGTCGCGAAGCTGGCATCGGCCGCCGCGAACATGAACGGGTCGAAGAACGCCGAGCCCTTCTTCAGCAGGCCGGGCTCGGACCGGAACCGGTCGTCCGGTCCGCGATTCCCCGGCTTCTCACTGTAATAGGACTCGAATCGCTCGGACCCCGGCTCGAGGCGCACGCGGGAGAACATGATGTCGCGCTCGTCGATCCGGGTGGTCGGGGTGTCACGCTCGGCGCGGTGGCGGGATCCCGTGGGCACGAGCAGGACGATCGCGGTCAGCAGCGTCGCGGTCAGGAGGACGGCCCCCGCGTACTCTCCGGCCGGGGAAGCCAGGGCCAGGACGGCCAGAAACGGTAGAGGCGCGAGCACGGCGAGGCCTGACAATAGGCGTACCGCGCGCGGCTCTTCCTCCCGCCAAGAGACGAAGGCGGCACAGACCAGGACCGCAAACAGAGCGGCCCCGGTCACGATCAGCATCCCGTCCAGCATGGGCACGACCAGTCGCTCAGTCGGGAACCGGGAAGCCCCGAGCCCGCATCAGGGCGTCGACCGTCGCGTCCCGTCCCCTGAAAGCCCGATAGGCGTCGGCCGGATCCACGGCGTTCCGCACCGCGAACAGGTGTTCAACCATCTTCGCGGCAACCTCCGGGTCGTAGAATCCGCCCGGAGCCTCGGCGAAGGCCTCGGCCGCGTCGGCCACGAGGACTTCCGCCCAGTCGTAGCTGTAGTAGCCCGCCGAATAACCTTCGCCCGAGAACGCGTGGGTGAAGTGGGGGCTCCGGTGGCGCATGACGATCTCGCCGGGCATTCCGAGCTCGGCCAGTGCCTCGCGCTCGAAGGCGTCCACGTCCAGGCCGGCCGGGTCCATCGTGTGGTACCTCATGTCCATGATCGCCGAGGCCGTATACTCGGTCGTCTCGAAGCCCTGGTTGAACGTCGCCGCGTTCCGGATCTTCGCCACCAGCTCGTCCGGAATCGGCTCGCCGGATTCGACGTGCACCAGGTAGTTGTCGATCACGGCGTCGGTCAGGAGCCAGCGTTCCAGGAGCTGGGACTGGAACTCGGTATAGTCCCGCACCCCACCGTTCAATGTCGGATACGCCACGTTGGACGACAGGTAGTGCAGCGCGTGTCCGAACTCGTGGAACAGGGTCTCGGCGTCATCCCACGAAATGAGGACCGGCTCACCCGGGGCACCCTCGATGAAGTTCGAGTTGTTCGATCCGAGCGTGGTCTTCGGCTCGTCGTACGTCTCGTGGCTACGGTAGGTGGTGGCCCACGCTCCGGACCGCTTGCCGGGGCGGGCGAACGGGTCCAGGTACCACAGCCCGACGTGCTCGCCCGAGCTCCGGTTCGTGACCTCCCACACCGTCACGTCCTCGTGCCATACCGCAACAGACCCATCGGGCACCGGCGTGAACTCGAGACCGAACAGCTCGCCGGCAACGAAGTGCATCGCACCGATCAGGTTGGCAAGCTGCAGGTACTGCTTCACTTCGTCGGAATCGAGATCGTACTTGGCCTGGCGCACCTTCTCGGCGTAGTAGCGGTAGTCCCAGGGCTCGACCGTGATCCCGGCGCCTTCGGCATCCGCGATCGCCTGCATGTCTGCCACCTCTTCCTCGACCCGGGCGAGCGCCGCGGGCCACATGGCCTCCAGGAACGCGAAGGCCCGGGCGGGTTCCTTCGCCATTCGGTTCTCGAGTCGCCAGGCAGCGTAGTTCTCGTAACCCAGGAGCTGAACGCGCTCGTTCCGCAGCGCGAGGATGTCCGCGATCAGCGCGTTGTTGTCGTGCTCGTCGCCGTTGTCGCCGCGGCTGTAGTACGTCCGCCAGACCTGCTCACGCAGGTCGCGCTCGTCGGAGAACGTCAGGAAGGGATCCATGGATGAGCGCGTGTTGGTGACCGCGTACTCACCGTCACGCTCTCGATCCGTCGCCGCGGCCGCCGCAGCGTTGACGTAGGCCTCGGGCAAGCCGCTCAGCTGGTCTTCCGTCAGGTACGTGACGTAGCCCTCTTCGTCGGCGAGCACATTGTTACCGAACTGCGTGTGCAATTCGGCGAGGCGCTGGTTGATCTCCGCATAGCGCTCCTTCGCCTCGCCTTCGAGCGTCGCCCCGTTGCGCGCGAAGCGGTCGTACACCAGCTCGAGCAGGCGCTGCTGGTCCGGTCGCAGGCTCTCGGCCTCGTCGCTCTCGTACACCGCGCGGATGCGATCGAACAGTGCCTCGTTCTGCGTGATCTTCGTCCGGTGCTCGGCGAGCTTCGGTGCCATCTCCATCTGTATCTCGCGGAACTCCGGAGACGACATGTTGGAGCTCCAGATCCCCCGATATGCGGATACCCGCCGGAGATCCCGGCCAACGCCCTCCATGGCGACGATCGTGTTCTCGAACGTCGGCGGCGCGGGGTTGGCGGCGATCTCATCGATCTCGGCGAGTTCGATCTCCATGCCCGCCTCGATCGCTGCCTTGAGGTCGGCGAGGTCCATCCGGTCGAAGGCGGGGACCCCTCCGTACGGTCCTGTCCACTCGGAGAGCAGGACGTTCTCGGTCGCAGTTGGCATGTCCGTGTCTTGTGTCCCTTCGCCGCAGGCCGCGGCGAGACTGAGGAGCAGGACCGTCGAGGTCCCCACCGTCGAGGTCCAACTGATGTATCGGCGCATGGTACGCAGCCTCCTGTCGGATTGGTCGTCATGAAGCTAGCGGGGGCTGTGTGGGCGAGCCACAACAGGGCCGGTGGCAGTCGGCTGCCCGATGGTCAAGGAAGCGCCTTGTTATCGTGGGAAACCTGTCTGAAGCGGGCTGAGCCGTGCGCAGGCCGTAGGGAGAATCTGGCGCATCCGCGTGCGCGGCGGGAGGGTCGTGTCAACAGGAGCCCTGGCGGTACGTGTGGCCCGGACCGCAGGCCACTTCCCTTCTCGCCCAACACTCACCCGAGGGCCTCGAGGGCGCGGAAGTAGACGTCGTCGGGGATGTCGGCCTCGCGGTTCCAGCGGGCTCCGGCGGTGAAGAAGTCGGGGTCGGCGCCGCGGCTGCGGTTGTCCGCGATCAGTTCGGCCACCGGA
>JBDHFS010000071.1:0-14856 GCA_039590285.1 Gemmatimonadota bacterium | reverse complement strand
GCTGGCGGAAGTCTCGCGCCGGACGGGTCCCGTGGCTCCGCCGTCCACCGTCTTGGTCCCGATCGGCGGCGGGGGATTGATATCGGGCGTGGCTGCGGCGGTTCGAGCGCTCGCCCCGGACGCGGTCGTCGTGGGGGTGGAGCCGGATGGCGCGCCCAAGATGACCCGCTCCCTGGAGGCCGGAGAGCCGATCACTCTGGACCATATCGACACGATCGCGGACGGACTGAAGCCCGTCAGGCCGGGAGACATCACGTTCAGGCACACGCGGGACCTCGTGGACCGGGTGGTGACGGTGGACGATGCGTCGATCCGGGAGGCGGTGCTGTGGTGTCTCCGGCAGCGACTGGTCGTGGAGCCGAGTGGCGCCGCGACCATCGCGGCGATCGCATCCGGCAGGGCCGAGCCCGCGCGGGAGGGCGCCACGGTGGCCGTCCTCTCCGGGGGTAACCTGGATCCCGGAATTCTGCGCGCGTGGCTGTCGGCGTGAGCGAGTTCTTCGTCGCCGTGACGGCGCCGGTCCGGGACAGCGACATCGGCATGCCCCGTGTGGTTCTCGAGGCCGGTTATCTCAGGGCGATTCGCGTAGCGGGCGGCCTGCCTCTCATCCTGTCCTCGCTGGACGACAAGGCGACACGGGAACGACTGTTCCGTCTGGCCGGCGGCCTCATGCTCACGGGTGGGGAGGACGTGGACCCCGCCGCCTACGGCCAGACGCCGGACGGTGCCAGGACGGTCTCTCCCGAGCGCGACGGAATGGAGCTGGAGCTGCTCAGGAGAGCCCTCGAGAGACGGATCCCGGTCCTGGCGATCTGCCGGGGGATCCAGCTGCTGAACGTGGGACTGGGCGGGACTCTGTACCAGGACCTTTACACCCAGCGAGGCCAGGAAATCGACCACGACCGGTACCGGGAGTTCGACGGTCACATCCACGCCATTCGCACGGCCAATGCGGAGCGGCTGGCCACCGTGTTCGACAGTGATGAGATCGTTCAGAACTCGGCGCACCACCAGGGGATCCGGGAGCTGGCGCCTGGCCTGAATGCCGTCGCCTGGGCGCCGGACGGGGTCGTGGAGGCCGTGGAATACGGCGAAGACCGGGCCGCCTGGACATGCGGCGTCCAGTGGCACCCGGAGCGAAAGATCGACGAGGCCACGGGAACGAACCGCCGGCTGTTCGAGAGATTCGGCGAGGAGATCCGGCTGGCCGCGCCGCCGCCGCCGGAGGATTGAGCGTGCGGCTCGTCCTGTTCGACATCGACGGTACCCTGCTGAACACGCTGGGAGCGGGAAAGGCCGCCTTGCGGACGGCCCTGCGAACCGTATGTGGAGAGACCGGCCCGATCGACACGTTCGACTTCCACGGGAGGACCGACCCGGCCATCGTTCGGGGCCTCCTCGGCGAGGCCGGATGGCCCGACGAACGGATCGATGAGAGCCTGGCTGCCGTGTGGCGGGCCTACTACGCGGAGCTCGAGCGCGAGCTGGCCAGTCGGGACGGGAGCGTCTATACGTATGCGGGCGTGGACGAGCTGATGGAGCATCTCGATTCGGACGATCGGTTCGCTCCAGGGCTCGTAACAGGTAATATGGAGCGCGGTGCGTGGCGCAAGCTCGCCGCGTGTGGCCTGTCGGACCGGTTCCACTTCGGGGCGTACGGCTCGGATTCGGAGCGCCGGGAGGACCTCCCCCCGATCGCTCGTCGCCGTGCCGAGGCCAGCTACGGAAAACGGTTCGATCTGCACCACGCCGTGGTCGTGGGGGACACGCCGGAGGACATCCGGTGCGCCAGGGCCAACGGCGCGCGGGTACTGGCCGTCGCCACCGGCCGCCACGAGTCAGAGGAGCTGCGTGAGCACGGTCCCGACGATGTGGTCGAGGACCTGACCGACACACCGGGTGTCTTGCGGATGCTGGCCTATGAATAGCGCCTCTCTTCGAACCGACGTCTTCATCGACGGGGCCGGAGTGCGCCGCGATGTGACGGTCACGGTCGCCGGCGTGGCTCTTCTGTGTGACGATCTGACGGTCCCGCACGGTGAGGTATTCTGGCTGTCGCGCCGCAAGGGCATGCTGCTCCTTTTCGCCAGCGGGGCCACCCTTGCGATCAAGGGGTCATCACGCGACCTGGATCTCCTCTACACACGCCTCACCCAGCGCGTCGACCTTACGGAATTGCGTCGCAGCATCGTCCGTCAGCTGGGGCACGAGGTCGTCCTGTTCACGGCGGGCTGCGCCGCCTCGGGGACCATCGACGGAGAAAGCGTGGGCGGCCTGTTCGTCGCGGCGGTCACCCGACGCGCCCTGTATCTCCTGGCGCGCGATCGACAGCTGACGGTTACGTGGCCGGCAGGCGCGGCCAGCAGGCGTCCGGCCCGGAACGCCGAGTCGGGCGAGCGCGACGACGACTACCTGGTTCTGGGCAAGAGCGACACGGCGCTCACCATCCGCTACCTCTTCCCGGAGGAGCTGGGAGCCGTCCTGTACGCCGCCTCCCAGGAGCCACCGGTCGAGACTGTGGGGAAGCCGTTGGAATTGTTCAGTCGCGGCGAGATCTCTCCGCCCCCGCAGGCGGAGCTTCCCCCGTTCTCGCTGGCGGCCGGCTCTCTCCAGGAGGTGGCCGAGCGGGCAGCCGCCAACGTCCCCGGCGAGCTCCAGACGATGACGGACATGCGGCCGTACTTCTTCGAGACGCACTTTCAGGAGCTGGGCGAGATCGCCCTGGGGCCGCTGCTGCTGCGAGGCGGCGGTGAGCGCGGCCACCGACCGTCTAGCCGCCGTATATGACGAGGAGCTCGCGCGGGTGGCCGCGGCCCGCGGCGCGGTCGTGAAACCCGAAAGTGACCTCTCCCTCGGACCCGCGGGACGGGCGTTTCTGAGGGAGCGCATGCAGGGTCCTTTCCACCGCCTTTGGGAGCGCTTCGGCGACCTGGAGGAGCAGGAGACGGAGCTGAGTCGGCGCATCGTGGAGCTGGAAGAGGGACCGCCGGACGAGGACGAGGCGGAGGTGCTTGATGCGGCGGAGCAGTGGCGGGCCGCCATGAGTCGCCTGGACGGAGGTTACGAGGGCGCCTGGCGGGAGATGGTGGAGGAGATCGAGCGTGCGTGGTCCACGGACCTGCTGCCCCGGCTCGACCGCGTCGGTCGCACAGAGCCACGTCGCGTGCCGGAGTGGGTGCAGCTTGCCGGCCTGGCCGCGGTCACACTGCTGCTGGCGGTGCTTCTCGTGTTCTTCCTGGTTCGCTGATTCCTACGGTTTTCCGCAGTCCACCTCGAAGGTCGTGTCCGTGGTACTTCCAACCGAGATCGTGACGGTCCTCGGGTTCTCGCCCATCACCGTGCAATCCGGCGGCAGGTGCGAGGCATCCAGCGACACTCGAGCCAGTCCCGGCGCTACGGAACCGAGGGTCATCACGTCGTTGGCTCCCATGGGCGCGGGATCCGCCCACTCCACGATCACGTCGTAACCCGACGGCGCGCTCAGGCCCGCGGAGGTCACCGTGGTGATCCGCAGGTCGCCCGTCTGATCGGTGCAGAAGATCTCGTATGTGGAGGTGACGACACCCTCGCTGGGAACATCCACGCTCCTCCTCGCGTCGCCCCCCAGCAGACAGTTCAGGGCGATGCTTCCGAGCCGCAGCGTGTGCTCTCCCGTTACCAGGTCTCCGGTTCGGGCCACGTCGTTGGCTCCGATCGTCCCGACGGCCTCCCCATCCACGGCCAGGGAATAGCCGTCATCCGGGTTCACACCGGATGTGGACGTGACGACTTCGAGGATTCCCGTCGTGGTGAGACACGCCACTTCGAAGGTGGTCGCTACGATATCGGCCTCGACGACGGTCAGCGGACGAGGGTTGTCCCCCTCCACGACACAGTTCTGCGCCACGTCCACCAGCTCCAGCGAATACGTTGCGACGGCAAAGTCGGAAAACGTGGTGGAGTCGTTCGCGCCTATGACGCTCGAGACGATGCCGTCGATCCCGATGCCGTATTCGACGTCCAGCTCGGCGCCCGTGGTGACGGTCTCGACCCGGAAGTCTCCCCTCGGACCCGTCGGACCCGCCGGGCCCGTTCCATCGTCGGAGTCGCCACATGCCGCCACGGTAGCCAGGACGGCCACGCCCACCACGCCACATCCCCTGCTCAAGCTTCGCATGTGGCTTTCCATGTTCAATGCCCGAACCGGGAGCGTCTGCCGTCCGCGGCAGGACGCCCCCCGACTCCTTCCGATTCCGCTCCGTCCCCGGGCGCGCAACGCCGGAGGTCGCGCGGAAAACGCGGCGTGTTATCTTTCCGCGCTGTAACCATAACTTGGGAAGGCGGTGGCCGGGACTATGAGGCATCCGCCTGCGCTTCACAAGGAGTACGATCTTGGCAAACTCGAAGGCTATGGGCGGCAAGGGGTTCTATCTGCTGGTCGCGGCCGTGGTTGTGGCCGGCGGCTTCCTGCTTTTCCGCGCGCGCGCCTCGAACGAAGTCGAGGACCTCGCTCCGGTATCGCTGGCCGGAGGGGAGGTGGCAGCGGACATGTCGACCGGCTCGACTTATGGGCCGGATGACAGGCCTGTCGTGATCATGGAGTTCGCCGACTACCTGTGTCCCCATTGCAGGCAGTTCAACTCGCTCAGCGGGAAACTGCTGCGTCAGAACCACGCCGGGAGTGGGGGATCGGTCCAGTGGATTTCGTTCGATTTCCCGCTGTGGCCGGAATCGTGGGCACCTGCCATCGCGGCCCAGTGCGCCAAGCGACAGGGCAAGTACTGGGAGATGCACGACCTCCTGTTCGCCCGAGTGGACAGCTGGCGCGAGGACGGGAATCCGAATCGCAAGTTCGTAGACTATGCCCGCGATCTGGGTCTGGATGCCGGCGCGTTCAAGAGCTGCGTGGATGGACAGGAAACTCTGGCGGAGGTGAGGGCGACCCGGGCGTACGGCGAGTCGATCGGAATCACGGGGACGCCGACCATCTTCTTCAACGGCCAGCAGGTCACGCAGGGAATGGACTACGGCAGCCTGGAAGAGCGTATCCAGGCGTTCACGGCCAGCGGCGAGTAGGTATTCCGCCAGGTGGTAGTCGATGACGGCTGAGGTTCGGCTGCGGTCGATCGTGCTCCTGGCCCTCATCGGGCTGTTCGTAGCGCTCTACCTGCTGCTGTACCACCTCGGTTTCTACGGCGTACTGGTGTGCGGCACGGGGTCGTGCGACGCGGTGCAGGCATCCGAGTACGCCAGGTTCCTGGGACAGCCCGTTCCCCTGTGGGGTACCCTGTGGTATGCGGCGATCATAGCGCTGGCGTTCCTCGCTCTCGGGCCTCTGAGCGGGAGTGACGCGCCGCCCCGTCTGCTGGGCCTGGCGGCCGTAGCCGGGCTGCTGTTCTCCGCCTACCTCACGGCGGTGGAGCTCTTCGTGATCCATGCCGTGTGCATGTGGTGCGTGGTGAGCGCCGTCATCACCGTGGCGATCTTCGTGCTCGCCCGGCCGTGGAAGACGCTGAAGCGCAGCCCGCCGGCAGCGGGCGGCTGAAGGAACCCGGACGCGGATACGCACGAACGGTTTGGCAATGAAGAGAGGGCGACCCCGGGGTCGCCCTCTCTTACGTCCATCCGCTGCGGTTGAACCGCGCGAGTCCGCCGCCTGCGTCGCGCCCTCAGGCGCTGGCCCTCCAGAAGCCCTCGAGCGCCTCGCCGTGCTCCGAGCCGCGCAGCTTGTCGAAGGCCCGGTTCCGGATCTGCCGGATGCGCTCGCGCGTGACGCCCAACAGCTCGCCGATCTGCTCCAGGGTCATTTCCTCCCCGTCGTCCAGGCCGTAGTACAGCACGAGGATCTTCCGTTCGCGCTCCGTGAGGTAGCTCTCGAACATCTTCTCGAGGAACTCGCGCCTGGCCTGAGACTCGACATCGATCTCGATGTCCGCCTCGTCCGCTCCCGAGAAGCGCTCGCCGAAAGAGGCGCTGTCCCGGTCCGACTTGTCGAGCGGAGCGTCGAGGCTGAGCTCCGCCGACGCTACCCGGCGCAGGGCTCGCACGGTCTCGACCGGCTCCTTCATCTCCTCGGCGATCTCTCGATCCGTCGGCGAGCGCCCGAGCTTCTGGGTGAGCGCGGTCTCGGTGCGGGACAGCTTCACCAGATTGGAGTTCTGATTCAGTGGAATGCGCACCGACCGTGTCTGCTCGGCGAGAGCCTGCAGAACCGTCTGCCGGATCCACCACACGGCGTACGAAATGAACTTCACGCCCTTGTCGGGATCGAACTTCTTCACGGCCTTGAGCAGGCCTTCGTTCCCGATGCATACCAGTTCCGCCAGGTTGAGCCCGCGTCCCTGGTACTTCTTCACATACGAGATCACGAAGCGGAGATTCGCCGTGACCAGCCGCTCGGCGGCTGCCCGGTCACCCGCACGGGCCCGGCGGGCGATCTCCCGCTCCTCCTGTGGATCCTCGATCAGAGGATACCGCTCGACGTCCTGCAGGTACTGGTCGAAGGAATCCAGTGCCCGGGAGTCGAAGAAGATCTGCTTTCTCGTGGCTGCGTTCATTGGCTCCGAATCATTTAGCGTGGCCTGCGGCCATTGTACTCAAATGTCACAAACCCTCAAACCCCTTTATTACCTGAACCTCAACTTCGGGTTCCCTGGCCTTCGCGCAGCGCATCGCGCAACCATCGCTCATCGTCCTCCGACAGGACCTCCACCTCGGGTCCCGTCCCAGCCGTTCCGGCGCTCGCCCACTTACGGAGACGATTGCGGGCCAGGAAGAAACCCAGCACCAGCGCGATGCCCGGGAGCCCGTACACGAGCAGGTTGATCCCGCGCGCCTCCGGCTGCAGCAGGATCCACTCTCCGTACCGGCTCACGAAGTAAGCCTTGACCTCCTCGGGTGTCTCGCCCGCGGCGAGTCGCTCTCGAACGACGCCCTGCATCTCCCGGGACAGCTCGGCGTTCGATTCCAGCACCGACTGGTTCCTGCAGACCGGGCAGCGGAGCTCCCCCGCCACCTCGGCGGCGCGCGCGTCGAGATCGGCTTCCATCGGATCCGTCAGGGCCGAGCGGTCGGCTCCGGCGTCCCTTTCGCCTGCCTCGGCGTCCTGTCCACCCTCTTGGACAGCGTCGGGCGTCTCGGAGTTGGCTTCGCCGACCGGTTCCTGAGCGAGCGCGGGGCGCGGCGCGCACGCGACCGCGCCGCCCGCCACCAGGCCGACCGCGAGGGCGCGGCGCACGACGGAACGGCGGCTCACGGCGCCCCCGTCACGGCGTCAGCGCTGGCCGTGGGGTACGGCGCGGCGAGGAGCGAGTCCACCTGGGTCTGAACGAGGTCCCAGGTCACGGGACCGACCTTCTTCATCGAGATCAGGCCGTCCCTTCCGATGAAGTACGTCTCCGGGACGCCGTATACGCCGTAGTCGATCGCCGTCCTCTGCGACGGGTCGATGACATGCGTCCAGTCGCCGCCGTACTGCTCGAGAAACCGCTCGGCGTTCGCCCGCGAGTCCTGGTATACGACGCCCAGGAGCACTACCTCCGAATCGTCCCACGTCTGCTCGGTGCGAACGAGAACCGGATGCTCGGTGCGGCACGGAATGCACCAGGAGGCCCAGAAGTTCAGGATCACCACCCGGCCGTCCAGTTCGGAGCGCCTCAGTGTATCGCCCTCGAAGCTGACGAGGCTGAATTCCGGTGCATCGAGCCCCGCCATGGGCGATGGCAGGACGTACGTGTCACGGCCCATTCCCCAGGCCAGCAGCCACAGCACGGGCACGGCCGCCAGGGGAAGGAGCCAGCGAAGGTGCTTCTTCTTCATATCTCTATCCGTCTCAGTCCGCTCAGACGGTCACCGCCGCGGGCTCCTCCGGGAGCTCGGCGGGAGCCTCTTCCTTTTCGATCTCGGCAGCCGAGACCGCCGGTCGTCCACTGCCGCTCTGTGGCATCACCGCCAGTATGGCTCCCAGCGCGACGATCATGCCCCCGATCCACAGCCACGGTACGCCTGGATTCACGATCGCTCTGATCGTGGCGTGGGCACCCTCTTCCTGGTCGAACGCCATGAGCGTGAGGTAGAGGTCCTCCTTCAGCGTCGACCGCACGGACGGCGTGCCTATGGGCTGCTGGGAGTTGGGGTAGTAGTTCATGCGGGGCTGCATGGTCCCCGTCTCTTCGCCCTCATGGAACACGGTGAACGTGGCGCCCACCACGAAGCGCTGCGCCTCCTCCTCGGCCCACAGCTCGTCGAACCGGACGCCGTATTCGCCCAGCATCATGGCCTCGCCGCGCTGAAGCGTGACCTCACGCTCGAAGCGCCAGGTGCCCGAGATGGCGAGCGCCACGATCATGACCACGATGCCGGCGTGAACGATGTAGCCACCGTAGCGCCGGTTGTTGCGCGTCAGGATCTGCCCGAGCGCCCGGTGTGCGGACACACCGGCGATTCGCGCCCGCGCCGAGATTCCCTTCCTGAATTCCTCCACCACGGTGGCCATCACGAAACCGGCGAAGGCGAACGTGATGAGCGGCCACACGCTCCGCACGCCCAGCATGAGAGCCAGGAGCAGGGTGACGATGCCCACGGCCGACGGCATCAGAAACGACCGCTTCAGTTTCTCCGGTGTCGTACGCCTCCACGGCAGAGCCGGCCCCACGCCCATGAGGAAGAGAAGCAGAACGCCGATCGGCACGGAGACCAGGTTGAAGTAGGGAGGACCGACGCTCACCCGCCTTCCGTTCATCGCTTCCACGATCAACGGAAAGGTGGTTCCCAGCAGTACAGTGAAGGTGAAGGCGACGAACAGGAGGTTGTTGAGAATGAAGCTGCTCTCACGCGATACGACCGCGTCCAGTGAGCCCGGAGCGTGCAGCCGGTCGGACCGCCAGGCGATCAGAACCAGCGAGGAGAGCATGATCAGAGCTATGAATCCCAGGAACATCGGGCCGATCATGCCCTCGGTGAAAGCGTGAACCGAGTCGAGAATTCCCGAACGGGTCAAAAATGTCCCAAACAGCGTGAGCAAAAATGTCCCTATAATCAGCGAGAGGTTCCACGTCTTCAGCATTCCGCGCCGCTCCTGCACCATCACCGAGTGCAGAAAGGCCGTTGCCGTCAGCCACGGAAGGAACGAGGCGTTCTCCACGGGATCCCACGCCCAGTAGCCGCCCCAGCCCAGGACCTCGTAGGACCACCAGGCGCCCGCGACGATTCCGACTGAGAGAAACGCCCACGCCGCTACCGTCCATCGGCGGGTGGAGCGAATCCACTCCTCGTCCAGCTTGCCGCTCAGCAGAGCGCCGATCGCGAAGGCGAAGGGCACCGTCAGGCCCACATAGCCCAGATACAGCATCGGGGGATGGAGGCCCATCAGCGGGTGATTCTGCAGAAGCGGGTTCGGGCCCGGCCCGTTCGCCGGAACCGGAAAGACGGTGCCGAACGGATTGGCTGGCCCGACCAGCAGTCCGAAGAAGAACAGGCCCACGATCCCCATCACGCCTTCGGCGAACGGAACGAGCCGGGAGTCGCTTCTCCGGTTGACGAAGGCCACGAGGGCCCCGTAGGCCGCCAGGATCCAGCCCCAGAACAGGATCGAGCCCTCGAGGCTGCTCCACAGCGAGATGGCGGTGTAATAGGTGGGCGTCTCCCGGCTCCCGACCCGCGCCACGTACGAGACGCTGAAATCGTGGGAGAGAAGCGCCGCCTCCATGCTTATGATCGCCGTAGACATGGCCGCGAACACGAAGTACGTGCCGTATCGCGCGGCCCGCACGAGTGCGGGCTTCCGGGTGAAGCCTCCGACGATACCGGTGACCGCCACCGCCAGGGCCCCGATCAGAGCCGCGGCGATAGAGGTGGATCCGATGAGATTCAGCATGAGCGCCGCCTATCCGTCGGACTTGATGAGGGACTCGTACATCTCGGCGGGCTTGTCCCCGTGCGGCGGCTCATACTCGTTGGAGTGCTTGACCATCAGATTGGTGGACTCGAACACGCCCTCGTGCGTGTAGCGACCCTCGACCACCACTCCGATCCCCTCCTTGAACATGGCCGGGGGCGCGCCCGTGCTCTTCACCGGGACCTCGCCGATGCTGTCCTGCACGACGAATCTCAGATCCAGGTCCTCGGCGTCCCATTTCAACGAGCCGGGCTTGACCTGACCTCCCAGGCGCAGCGGCTGATCGACCAGCTCGTCGCCCTTCTCGGCCAGCTCCGCTCGCAGCTCGCTCGGCGTGAGGAAGTAGACCACGTTGCTGTTCAACCCACCCGCGATCAGCATCGCGATAGCACCGGCGATGGCGAGCACTCCGAGGCCCGCCCATATCTTCTTGGACTTGTTCATGTGACGGATTGTCCCTCTGCTTATGCGGCGGTGGAGTCTACTTCCCGCCGCCCGCAACCTCGAACGACGCGACGGCCCTGGCCGTCGCCCGACCGCGTCCCTCCAGCCTGAGTGCGTACCACAGAAGGACGCCCCAGGTGACCCCGTAGCCCGCGACAACGAAGCTGCGGTTCTCCATCTCCACCCGGCCGACGTACACCCACAGCAGGATCAGGGCCACAGCGTACACGATAATGACCAAACTCGACTTACGCATTGTACGCCATTCTCTTCTCGAGTTCCCCTTCCAGTCTGGCGAGCCGGACACGCCGAACCATCAGGTAGGCGTACACGAGCGTAAAAGCGGCCAGATTGAGCATCAGAGTCCACAGGATCTCGGGGGCGACCGAGCGCGGACTCGACGGGGGTTGATGGAGCGTGCGCCACCAGGTAACGGACATGTAGACGATCGGGACGTTCGCGAAACCTATGATCCCCACGATGGATGCCCAGCGTGCCCGCTTCTCCTCATCATCGGCGAAGCTCCGGAGGGCCAGGTACCCCACGTAGATGGCGAGCAGGATCGCCGTGGTCGTCAGTCGCGGGTCCCACGTCCACCACACGCCCCAGGTCGGCTTGCCCCACATCATCCCCAGCAGGAGGGTGAGCGCCGTGAAGACGACCCCGATCTCGGCCGATGCCGCGGCGACCCGGTCCCACCTGACGTCCCTTTGAATGAGGTACAGCACGCTCATCACGAAGACGATGAAGAAGGCCATGAACGCCAGCCATGCCGCCGGAACGTGCACGTACATCAGCCTCTGAACATTGCCCTGAGCCGCGTCCTGGGGCACCAGGAAGAGGCCCACCGCGCTGCCCACCAGCATGGTGACGAGGGCGGCAGCGCCCAGGATTCTCTCTACGCCCGTCTTAGGCTCCACGTCACTCCTCCAGAGCGATCGGGAAGATCCAGATGCAGATCACGAAGAAGATGATGTCGAAAGAGGCCAGCACTCTCAGCCAGACCGCGGCCTCGCTCATCGGGTCTCCCTCCAGCACCAGCGTCGTGGCGTTCACGGCACCCAGAAGCACGGGCACCAGCGCCGGGAACAGGAGGAGGGGAAGCATGACTTCCCGCGCCCTGAGATTCACTGTCAGGGCTGCATAGAACGTGCCTACGAGCGAGAAGCCTATCGTACCCAGGATGGAGACGACGGCCAGGTCCAGCGCATGCGGCCACAGGTCGGCCTGGAACAGGATCCCGGCGGCCGGAATCAGCACCGCCTCGACCAGCAGAAGGAGGACGATATTGCCCATCAGCTTGCCGAGGTAGATCGCCCTCACGTCTCCCGGATAGGCCCGCAGACCTTCCAGCCCGCCACTCGTCTCCTCGTTCTGGTACGTACGGCTGAGCGACAGGATACCGGTGAACGCGATGCCCACCCACAGGAGGCCGCCCGATACACGCCGCAGAAGCTCCGTATCGGGACCGAGCGCGAAGCTGAAAATGAACAACACGAGGGCCGCGAAGAACACCATCGCGTTGAAGCTCTGCTTCGTTCGTGCCTCGATGAGGAGATCCTTCCACACGATCGCCCATGCCCTCCGGAAGACGGACATCACTCCACCTCCGGCGCGCCGGCCGGTCCGCCCACGGAAAGGTGCCGGCTCAAGGTCTCCGACTCGGGGAGGATCTCCAGGTGGCCCTTCCGGAGGATGCCTGTCCTTTCGGCCAGCCGGACCGCTTCTCCATCCTGGTGGGATGCCAGGAGGACCGTGGTCCCCGACGCCTTGAATTCGCCGACCACCTCGTCCACCAGTCGCATGCCCTGGGAGTCGAGACCGGCATAGGGCTCGTCCAGCAACGCGACCTCGATGGGGCGCACCAGCAACTGGCCCAGGGCCAGCCGCTTTCGCATACCGGTGGAGAAAGTGCGCATGCGGTTGTCCGCCACCTCCGCCAGTCCGATGCGCTCCAGCACGCGGCCGATCGTGTCTCTGTCAGGTCTGAGATCCGCCATCCGCATCGTGAAGTGGAGATTCTCGGCCGCCGTGAGGTCGTCGTACAGGAAGCCGCGAACGGTGAGCAGGCCGGTCCGTTTCCGGACCTCGTCCGGCTCGTCACGCAGAGAGTGGCCCAGGAGGCGGGCGTCGCCTCCGGAAGGGCGCAGGAGGGTGGCCACGAGCTTCAGAAGCGTCGTCTTGCCGGCTCCGTTCGGTCCGACCAGGCACAAAGTCGTCCCGCGCTCCACGCGGACACTGGCGTCACGCAGAGCCCAGTTCCACCCGAACCGCTTGGAGAGCCCCTCGAGCTCCAGTGCGGGTGGGGTCGCTTCATCTATGGGTATGACTCGTCTCCTTGAATCCTGCCCAGGTGCGCCTCGGTCGTCCCGTCCGCCGGCTCAACGACCCTCTTCTTCCTCACCGGTCGCCTCGAGCCGACGGATCAGATTGTTCCCGAAGTTCTGCACGTACTGCCAGGCCGGATGCGCGCCGGGGACCGGCCGCATCAGAGCCCACTGGACCGGCTCGGTCGGCTCGCTCATCGGGTTGTACAGGGCATCCACGTACAGGAGGGTGCCGCCCCGCTCGGGCTCCGCCCAGAACAGGAGCTTGATGTACTTCTCGGGCTCCGAGAGATGTCCGAAAGTCGCCGCGACAAGAACGCGAGGCACGTAGATCCAGTCCGACTCCATGCGGGCCACGTTGGTCGTGTCGTCCGCGGTCCTGGAGAACCAGCGCGGCTGGATGCCGTCGTTGCGCAGGACCTCCCACGCCCTCTGCATCACCGAGTCGGGTAGTGCCGCGACCCGTAACACGGCGGCGCTGCTGGAGGGGCCCCGACTCATGCCCTGGCTTCCAGCTCCCGATGCGCAGGCGGCGAGCACGCCGGCCGCCATGCCGGCAGTGATCCACATTGTTGTACGGGAAGAGCGCATGTGACCTCCTCGACCTCTTGATTCGCCGGCACCCGCCTGGCCCGATTCGAGCATTTCTTAATGCGCCCTGCGGCTCCGGAACGCAAGCTTTCGGGCCCATTTCGGCGCGCGCTGGAACGGGACGCGCGGTTCCCGTATGTTCGCTTCCCGGCAGCCGCGGCGGACGCGGCGGCTGCCGGCATACGGCTCGCTCACCAGTGGAGAGGTATCGTGGATCTCAGCGACCTGGCCGGACTCGCGCAGCCCGATGGGGAGAAGGTCCTGCTCCTGGTCCTCGACGGCCTGGGCGGACTTCCCCTGGAGGCTGGCGGCCTGACCGAGCTGGAGACGGCGCGCACTCCGAACATGGACCGGCTTTTGTCCTCCGGTGACGCCGGCCTGCATGTGCCGGTGGCGCAGGGCGTGACCCCTGGCAGCGGACCCGGACACCTTTCTCTGTTCGGATACGACCCCCTCCAGTACCGCGTCGGGCGCGGCGTCCTCGCGGCTCTGGGCGTGGAGTTTCCCCTGGAACCGGGCGACGTGGCCGTCAGGGGCAACCTGTGCACCGTGGACGGCGACGGCCGGGTGACCGACCGGCGCGCGGGCCGCATACCCACATCGGAGGCGCAGCCGGTCCTGGACCTGCTCGACGCCATACGTGTGGAGGGAGCCGAGACTTTCGTCCGGCCCGTGAAGGAACACCGTTTCCTGCTCGTTCTGCGCACTTCACAGGCGACGGAGGCCGATATCGGCGACACCGACCCCGGGATGGTCGGACCGGCACCGCTCGATGTGGTAGCCGCGTCCCCGGCGTCGGAGCCGGCGGCTCGGGCGGCGCGGTCCTGGCTGGGGCAGGTGCAAGGGGTCCTGGCCGACCAGTCGCGAGCCAACATGGCGCTCCTCCGTGGATTCGCCTCGCTCCCGGATTGGCCACGGTTTCCGGACGTGTTCGGGATGAGGTCTCTGGCGATGGCCGCTTACCCCATGTACAGGGGAGTCGCCCGCCTGGTAGGGATGGACGCCGTGTCGGTCGAGGACGACCCCGCGGCCCTGGCCCCGATGCTGCGCGAACGGATTGACGATTACGATTTCTTCTTCCTTCACGTCAAGGGAACCGACAAGGCGGGAGAGGACGGGGACTTCGAGCACAAGGTGAGCGTCATCGAGCAGGTGGACGATGTCGTTCCAGCCCTGCTGGACACAGGCGTCGGCGTTACGCTGATCACCGGCGATCACTCGACTCCGGCCCGGATGCGCAGTCACAGCTGGCACCCGGTTCCCTTCCTGATGCACGGGGGGCCGGGGCGAGGCCGTGGGGTCGAGGCGGGGGCCAGTTTCGGGGAGGCGGAATGTGCGCGAGGCGTGCTCGGCTGCATCCGGGGCTGCGAGCTCATGCCGCTCGCGGCGGCCCGCGCCGGTAGGCTGGGCAAATACGGCGCCTAGAGAGAGCGCCGGCGACGTACGCGCCGGCCGGACACCGATCCGGCCGGGACCAGAATACACGGACCGTTCGGCTCGAACGGTTCTGACGGACTGAGAGGAGTCGAGATGCGTTGTCCGAAGTGCGGTAGCGAGGAGCGTGGGAAGTTCTGCTCCCAGTGCGGCGCCCCAGTCCGTTCGAAGGGAGCCGTCAGCAAG
>JBDHFS010000070.1:0-19195 GCA_039590285.1 Gemmatimonadota bacterium | reverse complement strand
GGTCGCCGGTCCGGCGCTGGTATCTGATTCGATTCGCCGATTGGCTGTCTCATCGCCGCGCCCTGGTGACCGTGTCCAGCGTGATCACCGACGAGAGTGTGACGCTCGACAGGCAGCAAGCGATGGAGACGACGATTCACGACTACCTGGCGCGCCGCGGCATCGAGGCCCTGATCCGTCTGATCCGCGCGCCGGACCCGTTCGAAGGGGCGGAGCGCCTGGTGGAGGCGTACGGACTCGGCGAGCTGTCACCCAATACGTACCTCGTCGGCGACAGCGAGGTAGCCGACCACCGGGACGCGTACTGTCGCATGATTGCGCGGTTCCATGAGGCCCGACGCAACGTCGTCATCGTGCACCACAACGAGGACGTCCGCTTCGGACGTCGCCAGAGGATCGACGTGTGGTGGGGAGGGCTGAAGAGGAACGGCGGTCTCATGCTGACACTCGCCTATCTCCTCCAGACGAGCGTCGCCTGGAGAGGCGCGGACGTGCGTGTGAAGATGGTCGTTCCCTCACCGGAAGCGGCCGCGGGCGCGCGTCCCAACCTGGAGGCGATCGTCCGGAGTCTGCGCAGCGGCGCCACGGCCGAGGTCCTGGTGGCCAGCGGGAAGCCGTTCATCGAAATCATGCGCGAGTCCTCGCGCCACGCGGACCTGATTCTGCTCGGGATGAGAGAGCCCGACGACGGTTTCCTGGCCTACTACGAGAAGATGCGCGACGCCGTAAAGGGGATGCCCACCTCCGCCTTCGTCCTGGCCGCCGAGGACATGCCGTTCGGCGAAATCGTCGTGAAGCCGGAGGAGCAGGGCGCCTGAGCCGGTCGGCGTCCTCCGCCCCGAAAGTACTTCCGCTCCGGGAGTCGCTCCCCGCCTAGATGCGCCAGCCGAGGAACTGCACGCCGAAACCGATCGCGGCCAGCGCGATGCCCGCCACGAGGAAGATCGGCTTCACGATGTCGTCCCGCTTGAGGCCCAGAACGACCAGCAGCACTCCCGTCACCCCGATGACCACGTAGAAGGACGCCGCCAGGAATTCGCCGACCAGCGCGATCTGATTGCGAAGGTGCATCGCGGTCTTCCGTTCCCCGGATCTCGTTTTGAAGGTGTGCTGGAGAAGCTCTACCAGCGAATGAGGGCGCCGCCCCACGTGAACCCGGAGCCGAAAGCCGTGAAGCCCACGAGGTCCCCGCGCGTGATCCGGCCCTCCTCGACGGCCTCGTGCAGGGCGATAGGGATGCTCGCCGCCGTCGTGTTCCCGTAGCGCTGGATGTTGATGTACATCTTGTCGTCCGATAGCCCGAGACCCTTTGCCACCGCCTGCGCGATCCGCATGTTGGCCTGGTGCGGGATCACCATGTCGAGCTCGTCCACACTGTGCCCCGCCATGTCCAGCACTTCGTTCAGCGCCGCCGGCATCTTCGTGACGGCGTGCTTGAAGACATCACGTCCGTCCATGTGCGGGCGGGTCATGCCCTCGTCGATCATCTGCTTCGTGACGAACGGCTTCATGACGCACGCCGGCGCCGGCGCCCACAGCTTTTCGGCGTGACGTCCGTCCGCGTGGGTGCGCACCGCGAGCACCCCTCGCCCGTCTTCTTCGGTCGGACCGAGAATGGCCACCGCCGCGCCGTCCCCGAACAGGACGGCCGTGTCGCGTCCCTCGGTGGAAAGAATGATCCCCGACGAATGGACCTCGGTTCCCACCAGGAGGATCCTATGGTACTGGCCCGTGCGAATGAACGCGTCCGCGACCTCGAGGCCGTAGATGAATCCGGTGCACTGGTTACGGATGTCGAGGCAGGGGATACCGCTGATGTCCAGCTTCCGCTGCAGGAACACCCCCGTGCCGGGGAAGAAGTGATCCGGACTCAGCGTGGCGAGGATGATGCAATCCAGCTCGGCGGCTTCCATGCCGGCGGCCTCGAGAGCCCTCTCCGTGGCCACCTTCGCCATGTCCGAGCCTCCCTCACCCTCCGCGGCCCATCGACGCTCTTCGATACCGGAACGCTGCCTGATCCACTCATCGGAAGTGTCCATGTAGCTCTCGAGCTCGTGGTTGGTGACCACTCGCTCGGGCACGTACATGCCGGTGGAAATGAACTCGGTGCGAAGCATGGCGCTCCTCGTGGCCTCGGGGGATGAGGTAACGAGAACAATGTAAACACATGCGAGCCGGGGGCGCACGGGGCGTTTCGTTCGAGCGGTCTTGGGGATCGACTGCGCCCCGCACCCGGAGTGACCGCGAGAAGACGGAGCCCCACCGCGACGGTGCGGGTGAGGCCCCTTTCGGTCAATCAGACCACCGCGTCATCCCGTCGGCGCCGCACGGCCGCCAAGCCGAACGGTACGAGCAGCAGCGCCCCGCCAAGACCCATCGCCGCTTCGCCCACCGTCACGGCCCGGAAGGGGCTGCGTCCCCCCTGCGCCTCGGCCACGACCACCGCCGTTTCCAGCATCGCCTCGACGTCGGACGCCTTCGCAGCCCGCGGCCAGTTTCCCTGACGGCTGCGCGGTACCTTGACGACGGATATCTCCTCGTTGCCCGCGGCGAGCGCCGCGAGAATCGAGATCTCGGTGCTCGTCACACCATCGGTGCCGTGTATCGCGAGCACCCAGTTGCCCTCCTCCGGGATCTCTCCCCACACGGCCCACACACCCTCGCTTCCAACGGGCGTGAATCTCAGGGGAAGCGACACCCGTTCTTCGTCCACGATCCCTTCGGCCGTTCCCTCGATCGGGAACTGGCCGGCATTCTGGTGATGGTAGATGCGGACCAGCGCCAACGCTCCACGCGTCCTCTCGTCCAACCGGTTTGCGGGGTACTCGAGGCTGATCCAGGGAGGGCCGGCGATCGCGATCGTAGCGGCCAGCAGCAGCGGAGCCGTGGCCAGGATCACCGGCCGGGTGAGGGTCTCGAGCGCTTTCCTCATCATCGTCCTCCTCTTGGGGGTCTGGCGTCGGGACGATCCGGCATCGTTCGCCGTGGCGCTCCGGCCGCCTCGTAGCTTTCGGGATTGTGATGCCGGCGGGCGGGTCGATTGTTCGAACGCTCCGGACATTCCTTTCACCAGCAGACCCCCGGCCCGTAGGGCCGCGTGTTGCCTGGCAGCGTGATTCCACCTCCGGAACGTCTCCGCCGGCGGGGAACTACTTGTGGCCAAGCGCTCCGAGCCCAAACAATTGGGGTGTCCCCGATGTCCTAATGCTGAGAGAACGGACCGCCGCCGTGTCGCAGGAGAGGGACCCGATCAGTCCAGCCGCGCAGGCCCAGGTTCCACAGTCCGATGCGGATGGCGATCTCGTTGCCCGCGCGCAGGGCGGAGACGCGCGGGCATTCGAAGAGCTGTACCGGACCCACGTGGACCGCGTATACGCTCTGTGTCTCCGCATGAGCGCCGATCGAGCGCGAGCCGAGCGCCTCACCCAGGATACGTTCGTGCGCTGCTGGGAGAAGCTGGGCACGTTCCGAGGAGAAAGCCGGTTCTCGTCGTGGCTGTACCGGATGGCGGTGAACGTCGTCCTCAACGACCAGCGGGCGCGGAAACGCCGGCACCTGAGACTGGAGTCGACGGGAGACCTTGGTCAGTACGGAAGGCCGGTCCCTGACGGGATCGCCGAGGAGACGATTGACGTGGAGAGGGCGCTGGCCAGCCTCCCCGAAGCTGCTCGAACCGTGCTCGTGCTGTACGGAATCGAGGGATACAAATATCGCGAGATCGCAGAGATAACGGGTCTCGCCGAGGGAACGGTCAAAGCGCAGATACACAGGGCGAGAAAGCTCATTCAGAAAACGCTGAGGGCAGGGGAAGAAGAGACGGCAGAATCATGACGGATCATCAGAATGTCGAGGGCAGCGGGACAGGCGGCCCGGACCCGAGCGAGGAAGACCTGCTCGGCCCCGAGCTGCGTGCGCTGTTGAGCTCCCTTCCGCGCGAACTGTCCCCCGAGCGGGACCTCACGCAGGACGTCGCGGCCCGGACGTGGGACAGCCTGCCCACTCCGGTGGAAGGCGAGCAACGTCGGCCGTCCGGCTGGTGGAGCGTTCCGAAGCTCCAGCTGGCAGCCGCCGCAGCCGCTCTGGTCGTCATCACGTCTCTCACGACGACCTTCCTGGTGCGCGAGAAGGCCGCGCGTACGATTGATGATGCTACAACAACAATTGCTGATGCAACCATAAATCCGGCATCTCGCGCATCGAACGTAAGTTTCGCCAGTTACGACCTCGTCGAGGCGCAGTATACCAGCGCGATATCGGAGCTCGCGGAGGCGCTGGAATCGCAGCGGGATCGTCTGCCAGCGGAGACCGTTCGGCTGATCGAGGAGAACCTCCGGATCATAGACGAGGCGATCCAGCACTCGCTGGCGGCGCTGCGGGCCACTCCGGAGAGCCTCCCACTGCAGCAGGCCGTGATGACATCATACGAGAGAAAACTGGACTTCCTGCGGCAGGCGGCCGCGCTGACGGCGGAAGGCTGACATGGTAGGACGCATGAGATGGGCGCAGATCTGGCTCGGAGCGGTTTTGGCTCTCCTGGCGCTTCCCGTGACGGTGGCGGCACAGCAACAGATCGATGTCCGGGAGGCGATCGAGCCGGATGCGTACCTCCGCGTGTACATGGAGACGGAAGGCTTCGTCCGGATAGCCGGCTGGGACAGGGACTCTATCGCCTTCGCGGGCACGGCCGATGCCGCGCTGGACGAATTCAGATTCGGTGTCGGCAAGAAGAGGGCGAGCGGCAAGGGAGGCCTGTGGGACGAGGGCCGGACGGGAGGCTCCGCGAACCTGGAGGTCTGGGTGCCCAGAGGCGCGACTCTGTGGGTCAAGACCACCGGCGCCTCGGTCGAGATCGTGGACGTCACCGGTGGAGTCGACGTCTACTCCGTCACGGGAGACGTGAAGATCACCGGCAGCCCGAAACAGCTGTACACGGAGTCCATGGGCGGAGAGGTGACGATCTCCGGCAACTCGTCCTCGGTTCGCGCCAAGACGGGGAGCGGCCCCATCACGTTCCGCGGCGCCGGTGAGGACGTGACACTCTTGACGGTGGGCGGGACGATCACGGTGAGCGGCCCCAGTTTGAGGCGTGGCCACTTCGAGAGCGTCACCGGAGACATCTCGTTCGACGGGGCTCTCGAGCCAGGCAGCTCAGTGGGCTTTCAAACTCACAGCGGAGTAGTGGACCTTACACTGCCCCGGGACGCAGGCGCTGATTGCACCGTCACTTCGATCGATGGCGAGGTCCAGGTGGATTTCCCGACCGCCGGTGAGCGGGAGAGGAACGGAGCGCGCGGGCCGAGGCGGGAATTCACGATCGGGGACGGAGGCGCCACCGTCACGATCCAGACCTTCGACGGGTCCGTGGCTATCCGGCCACGGTAGCCGCGGCTCAGGATTCGGAGGTATCGGGTCCGCCGGGTCCGCCGGTTTCGCGAAGCAGTGTGGCGAGCCTTACCTGGACCTCCTGAAGCTCGTCACGCACGGCGTTCGAGCGCAGCGAGCACGTGTCGCAGAACGGCATCGAGGGCACGCACTGGCATTCGGAAACCAGGATAGCCCGGTCCACGAGGTCGAACACCTCGCGAGCCCGGGTCGCGCGCTCGGCCATCCCGGCGACGCACCCTTCCACTATGTCGAGCGTGGCCTCCATCTGCTCGAGGGACGGGTGTGCCGCTCCCGATGCCCACCGGCTGACGGCGGGCTGGGACACCCCGAGTCGACGCGCCAGCTCCGAGGACGACATAGGGAGGTTGTGGAGAACGTCGATGAACATGTCGTAGAGGCGGTCGGACTGCGCCGCGAAGCCGACGGCCGAGAACCAGGAAGGAACGAGACGTTCAGACATGGACCCTCCCCCGCGGAGAGTGGTGGCGCCCCTAGTTAAGCCGCGGAGCGATTACCTCGAGTGCACCGAGATCCGAGAGGGCCGATATCACGATTCGATAACGATCATAGATCGATAACTACGATGCGTGATACGCTTACGCTACGCCAGCCGTGCCCGGTACGGAATGTCCTGGATAGCGTGGACAGCGGCGGCGCCCGAGTTATTTTTCAGGTGTGCCCGCTGGTCCACGCACTCGAGAACCGGAGGGGGTATGCCCGATCGCTCATGCGATCATCTGTCCCGGGCCGTCGAAGGCATCGCTGCTTCGGACGAAGGGTGTCACGAGTGCCTCGCGGCGGGGGGTCGGTGGGTGCACCTGAGGATGTGCATGGTGTGCGGCCATGTGGGATGCTGCGATTCGTCCCCCGGGAAGCACGCCAGCCGGCACTTCGTCGAGACCGGTCACCCGGTGATGCGTTCCGTCGAGAGCGGCGAGACGTGGGGCTGGTGCTACGAGCATCGGCGCCAACTGGGTCCGTTCGACCCGGTGGAATAGACCGGCGTCATGCGCGGAAGCCGAGTCTTCGGAGCCCTGCTCCTCGCCCTGTGGCTGAAGCCGTAGGTGCGGGCGGCCGCTCGACTCGGCAGTCTCTTCGGCGGCCCTGACCCACCATTCTCGACCACAGCCGTTACGCCCGCGCGCGGTCTTCCCCCGGCGTTTCAACCCAGTAGCAGGCTCGCGCCTCCGATGGCTATGATCACGAGGCCGACGAACACCTTGAGGCCTATGGCGACCGCGCGCCCGAGGGCAGCCCCCACGCTGGCCCGCGCGGAGCCGCTCGCCTCCCCCGTCTGGTGCCACGTCAGCAGGAAGGCTCCGACCACGGTACCGATGAGGGCCCCGAGCAGCGAGCCGACGATGGGAACCGGAGTGCCGATCAGGGCGCCGGCCAGGCCTCCGATCACCGCGCCCCAGAACGTGCGCCTGGTGCCTCCGTAGCGCGCCGTCATGCGGTCCACGGCGACGAACTCCAGAAACTCGGCGAATGCCGCCAGGGCGAGGAGGACAAAGAAGATCCACGGCGAGACCAGGCCCGCCACCGCTCCGAGCAGGAGGATGGCGAGCATGATCCACAACCCGGGAAGTCCGAGAGGAATCAGGAACAGCGATGCGATCATGGCGGCGAGGCCGAGCCACGCCAGGGCCGAAGTCTCCATGTCCGCTCGTACGGAGACGCGCGGACGGAGGATTCAGGATGTGGGATGCGGGTCAGTCGAGATGACGAAGACCACCACCTTCCGTCGTGCTCGGAGCTTCTCTATCCTGGACGCGAGGGTGCCGTGTCCGCTCGCGGGCCCAAGATCCGCATAGACCCATGACCGTACGTTCACGAACCGGAAGAGCCGCAGCCTGACGCCTGACGGCCTCGACGAAAGTCTCGACGGAGGGGTAGAGTATGACTCGCCGTATCTCGCTGTTCACGGCAACCGTGATCGGTTGCATAGTCCTTGCTGCCTGCGCGACGGACGCGCCTGACGCCGCGGCAACCGGGGACGCCTCCCACGACGACTCGACCTCCGCCGGTGAAGTCGCCATCCGCGACGGCCTCGGCACGCATCACCACGCCATCACGACTGATTCAGATTCGGCGCAGATCTATTTCGACCAGGGTCTGCGGCTGAGCTACGCGTTCAACCACCCGGCGGCGATCGCCTCGTTCGAGAAGGCGTCCTCGTTCGATCCCGAGTGCGCGATGTGCTACTGGGGCATCGCGTGGGCCAGCGGTCCGAACATCAACGCGGCGCTCACGCCCGAGGGTGGAGAAGCGGCGCACCATGCCATCCAGAGCGCCCTGGAGCTTGCTGAGGGCGTCTCGGACGCCGAGCGCGCCTACATCGAGGCGATGGCGATGCGCTACGAAGAGGACCCGATCGCGGAGCGCGCGCGGCAGGACTCGGCGTACGCCCTTGCCGCAGGGGCCCTGGCTGACGCCTATCCGGAGGATACCGACGCGCAGGTGCTCGCGGCCGAGGCCCTGATGGACCTCAGCCCGTGGGACTACTGGACCGAGGACACTTCGCCGCGCCCCGACACCGAGGAGATCCTGGCTCGCCTGCGTCCCGTCACGGAGAGCGTACCGGAGCACGCGGGCGCCTGCCACTTCTATATCCACGCGGTCGAGAAGTTCTATCCGGAAGAAGCGATTCCGTGTGCGGAACGCCTGGCGGAACTCATGCCTGGTGCGGGGCACATCGTCCACATGCCGTCACACATCTACATCCGGGTCGGCCGTTACGTCGATGCGATCGAGTCGAACCAGGGCGCCGTCCACGCTCACGGCATGCACGCCGAGCCGGCCCCGGACCAGGGCCCCGACGAGTTCGACCAGGGCTACGGCTCGCACAACTACCACTTTCTGTCGTTCGCCGCCCAGATGGCCGGCAACCGTGAGCTGGCGCTGGCGACGGCACGTGAGCTCGAGGCCCGGATCGACCCGGAGATGATGCGGGCACCGGGCCTCGGAGCCTTGCAGCACTACCTCGTGACGCCGCTCCGGGTGATGGTCCGGTTCGGGATGTGGGACGAGATCCTCGCCGAGCAGGCGCCGCCCGAGGACCTCGCGTATCCGCTGGGAACGTGGCGGTACGCCCGCGGAATGGCGTTGGCCCGCACCGGCCGCGCTGAAGAGGCGGAAGCCGAGCTGGAGGAGCTACGCGACCTTCTCGCGGGAGATGCGCTCGAGGGGGTCACGGTGTGGGAGCTGAATTCCGCGCACACGCTGCTGTCCATCGGGGAGCGCGTGCTCACCGGCGAGATCGAAGCGGCGGGCGGCAACACGGAGGCGGCCATCGTGGCCCTGGCCGAGGGGGTGGAGATGGAGACCGCCCTCACGTACGACGAGCCGCCGCCATGGCACCTCCCGGTACGGCATGTCCTGGGCGCCGTGCTACTCGATGCGGGGCGGGCCGGTGAGGCGGAAGCCGTCTACGAGGAAGCCCTCGACCGGTTCGCCGACAACGGGTACGCGCTACGCGGCTTGGAGCTGTGCCTCGAATCACAGGGCAGGTCGGCCGAGGCGGCTGACGCGCGGGAACGCCTGGCCGTCGCCTGGCGCGCCGCCGATGTGGAGCTGCCTGCCTCCCGATTCTGAGCGATGCGAGAACCACGACGGCGGCGCAGGGGACGGGTCGCGGAGCGGCCGCACACATGGCTGGCGGACCCCCGTGTGTTACTTTTTGCGGAGCCAGGACTCGTCACCGACGGAGATACATGCGCTTCATCCTCGAGTGCTCGATGCTGCGGCGGACCGCTCTGGCAGGAGCCACCACTCTGTTCGTGGGGGCGACACCCCTCCTCGACGGGCTCGGCCCGACAGCCGTCGCGGCCCAGGATGCATTCGTCTCCGGCAGGCTCTCCGTGGTATGGGAGGACCCGCTGCCGGGGTGGGGCACCCCCCGCCTGAGGCATTTCCTGGCGACCGAGGATGGCCGCATGATCCCGCTTCGGGTCACCGAGGCGGAGCTCCGCTTCGTGGGGGGTCCGCTGGACGCGCACGGTGAGTTCGTCGAGGTCTCGGGGCGCTGGACCGGCCGCGGCACGGGGCCGGGAGCCTTTGCGGACCGCGAGCTCGACGTGAGCTCCGTCCGGCCGGGAGGCGCTCCACCAGGCGCAGCCATGGCCTTGACGGCTGCCGCCGCTCCGATCGTCGGCAGCTATCCGTGGGTGACGGTGCTGTGCCGGTTCTCGGATGCCCCGACGGTCGAACCACAGGCGCTGAGCTGGTACGAGGGTCTTCTCCAGAATACGTACCCGGGGATGGACCACTACTGGCGCGAACTCTCCTTCGACAACGCGAACGTCGTCGGGAGCGTGGCTTACGGATGGTACGATCTTCCCGAGCCACAGTCGGCCTACGTGAGCGGCTCCAGCGCCAACCTGGGCAAGCTCAAGAATGATTGTGCCGCCGCGGCGGATGCGGACGTGTTCTTCCCTGACTTCGTGGGCATAAACTTCCAGTTCAACCTGAACATAGGCGGGTTCTCGTGGGGAGGCGGCTCCAACCTGGTCGTTGATGGCCAGAGCCGGTTCTACCGCATGACGTGGCTCGCCGACTGGGCGGACACGTTCGTCTACGCCCACGAGATGGGGCACGGGTTCGGATTACCTCACTCCTCGGGACCGTACGGGGCCGTCTACGATTCGCGCTGGGACGTCATGAGCGGCGCGCGCAACGACCACGATCCGCTGTGGGGCTGGCTCGCGCCCCACACCATCTCGTACCACAAGGACCTGCTGGGCTGGATCCCACCCGATCGCCTGTACGTGGCGACGCAGGGCTCGAGCGAGACCATCACGCTGCACCGTCTGGCGGATATCGGAGCGGGCGGGGACTACCTGATGGCCCGTATCCCACGCGGCGACGGCACCTACTACACGGTCGAGGCCCGCCGTTACCTCGGATACGACGTGCACCTGCGCGGAGAGGCCTTAGTCATGCACCACGTGACCAGCCGCGCCTTCGTGGTCGATCCGGACAATGACGACGATCCGAATGACGATGGGGCAATGTGGCTTCCCGGCGAGTCGTTCGAAGACCTGGCCGCAGGTATCACGGTCACGGTCGACGCGTCGACACCGGAAGGCCATGTGGTGACGATCTCCGTTTCCGAGCCAGGCCACATCGCACTCGACCCGACGTCACTCGGTTTCGCCGCGCAGCAGACCACAGACCCGCCGCCACAGAGCTTCGTGATAGGGAATACGGGGATCGGCGCACTGGACTGGACGGCGACCGTCGACAGGACATGGCTTTCGGTCGGTACAACATCGGGCGAGACGATGCCCGGTGGATCCACAGATGTCACGGTGTTTGTGGCGGCCGCCGATCTGTCGCCAGGCGATTATTCCGGGTCGGTCACCATCAGCGGCAACGCCGACAACACGCCCCAGTCTCTTGCCGTGAATCTCAGCGTTTCGGCTGCCCCTCTGATCGTCATCGAAACCGGCGATCTGGACCTGGCGACAGTGGTCGGTCAGAATCCGCCGCCTCAGGATCTGGTCATCGGGAACACCGGGAGCGCGACTCTCGAATGGAGCGCGACGTCGGACGTGGGGTGGGCGATTCTTCCGACCGATACCGGCACGCTGGAGTCCGGCGCGCAGGAGACCGCCTCCATCGTCATCTCCACCGACGGACTGTCTTCAGGGACCTACACCGGTACGGTTACCGTCAGCGGCAACGCCCCGAATTCACCGCAGACGCTGGCGATGACGCTGACCGTCGCCGATCCCCCGTCGATGGCGCTGGACCCGGTGTCGGTCGATTTCGCCGTGTGGGTTGGAGACGATCCGGAGTCCGTGTCCGTTACGATCACGAACGACGGTGAAGGCGTGCTGAGCTGGAGCGCCACCGAGGGCGCGGGCTGGCTTACCCTTTCGAGCGCCGCGGGCGAGCTGAGCGCCGGGACGTCGGAGTCGCTCGTCCTCGACGTCTCGAGCTCGACTCTGGACCCCGGGACCTACACCGAGTCGGTGACGTTCGACGGGAACGCCGATGACGCTCCGCAGGAAGTGGCCGTGAGCCTGACGGTCAGCGCGGTCCCCTTGATCGTCATCGAGACCGCCGACATGGAGCTGGAGACGGTGGTCGGTCAGGGTCCGCCGCCTCAGGATCTGGTCATCGGGAACTCCGGAACCGCGACTCTCGAATGGAGCGCGACTTCGGACGCGGGGTGGGCGACTCTTCCGACCGATACCGGCACGGCGGAGCCCGGAGGGCAGGAGGTCGTTTCCGTGGTCATCACCACCGATGGCCTGTCTACCGGGACGTATTCCGGTACCGTCACCGTCAGCGGCAACGCGCCGAATTCGCCGCAGACCCTGGCGATCACCCTGACCATCGGCGATCCGGCGTCGATGGCGCTGAGCCCGGCATCCATCGACTTCGCCGTGTGGGTCGGTGACGATCCGGAGTCCGCGTCCGTTACGATCACGAATGACGGTGAAGGCGTGCTGAGCTGGAGCGCGACCGAGGACGTGGGCTGGCTTTCCCTTTCTGGCGCCGCGGGCGAGCTGACCGCCGGAAGCTCGGAGTCGCTCGTCCTCGAGGTCTCGAGCTCGACTCTGGATCCGGGCACCTACACGGAGTCGGTGACGTTCGACGGAAACGCCGATGACACTCCCCAGGAGGTCCCGGTCGAGCTGATCGTGAAGACCCGTCCGGATCTCGCCGTGCAAGTCCGGGCATGGCTGCAGCGAGAAGGCCTGATGAGCCGTGTGTCTCCGGCTGCCGGCGAGGAGACGCCATGAGAGATCGATCGACGACACGCCCCGGCTATCGCCGCTTCCTGGTGACGCTCCTGCTGGCCTCGGGAGTCCTGATCCTCGGATGCGGCGACGGCGCGACCGGTCCTGAACCGGGTCCGCAGCCCGTGCCCGGTCAGCTCGTGGTCGACCTGTCCGGGGGCTCGGCTTCGGCGGGAGCGATCGTCATCACGGTGACGGGACCGGCCATCTCGAGCCCCGCGGCTCCGGCCGGTACCAGTGTGTACTACGATCTGTCGGCCGGCACGCTCCGGGCGGCCGTAGTGGGCACGGCGCTGGGTGACGACGTCCTCCGTTTCGCGGTGCCGGACGTCAACCAGGCCGCCAGCTATCAGGTCACACTGCAGCAGGCGGCGGGCACCTCCAACGAGGTGCTGTCCACGAGCGGATTCACCGTCGCGGTCACGCGTTAGCCGATCTGCGGGACCTGCTGAAGCGCCGCCATCACGAGTCGGGTTGTCCGGCGAAGCTTCCAACCGACGGACAGTTTGTCTATCCTGTGGTGAGGCTTTCTGGCGCGGTGCGTCCCGAACCCGACTTCGAAGGAACGCAGGTGCCGCTTACCCCCGACGGGAGGACGTCATGTTCCGAACCCTCGCTGCCGCCACTGCGGCCATCCTGCTGTTTTCCTCAACCGCATTGAGCCAGGACGCCATCGAGAGCGCCATGAGTGCCGGACCGAGCTCCGTCTCGGCCGACGCGACCATCCTCGACTGGGACATGAACGTCCTGCGCGAGGGCACGAACGAGTGGACGTGTCTTCCGGACAGGCCCGACACCCCGGGAGAAGATCCGTGGTGCGTCACGGGAGCGTGGCTGAACTTCCTCAACGCCTACGTGAACAAGATCGAGCCGACGTACGATGAGATTGGCTTCGCCTACATGCTTGTTGGCGACTCGCCCGTCAGCAACAGCGACCCGTACGCCACCGAGCCCACCGGTCCCGAGGACTGGGTGACGGATCTGGGCGCCCACCTCATGATCCTCGTTCCCGACAAGAGCCTGTTGAAGGGAATGTCGACGGACCATCTCAACGGCGGTCCCTGGGTCATGTGGCCTGAGACCCCCTACGCGCACATCATGGTCCCGGTGGAGTCCAGATAGCAGGTTCCAGACCGCACCCGCAGCCCTTGCGGCCCGCGCCGTTCCCGGCGCGGGCCCGGTAGGGGCGGTCGAGCATTCTTCATCGCTTCAACCAGCAGGCTCAGAATACCAGGACGTCCACGAACCGCTCGACCAGGGCCGCCGCGGCCCAGGAAACGAGCGGGATCAGGAGATACAGGACGAACCTGACGTAAGCGGTGGCACTGATCGGCCACTCCTGGACGTCGCGCACCAGGTCGCGGTAGGCGGCGAGGTCCGCGAAGTCACCGGCGCTCCCCATCTTCTGCGGCGCCTTGAGCTCCTCCCTCCTGCTCGCGAGGGCCGCGTCCACCCACTCCAGCTCCGCCCTCTTGGCCTTCTTGATCTTCCCGTGGACCCCGCGCAGTGGAAGGACCAGGGCGAGGCCGGCAATGGGAAGTATGGTCCCCGCCACCACGAGGGCAATGAGGCCGAATCCCGTCTCCGTGAGCAGCATGAGACCGTAGATGGACACGAGCCCCATCAGCAGGAGGGCATTGGTGAGCCCCTGCTGGGTGAAGGGGAGCAGCGGTCGGACGTTCAGAATGTCGATGGACGTGAGTTCCGTCGCGAGTCGCGACATTCGACGGGACACGGCCACGATTGCGTAGATCAGAATCGCGCCCGACACCGATATCACAGGATTCAGCACCCGATGCCACGCCACCTCGGCGCTCCAGGCCGCGGGGTTCCATGGGGCCTCCGGGACGGGAGGCACGATGTACGGTCCCATGAAGCCCAGTCCGAGTCCGATGAGTCCGGCCGCCGCCAGCCCGCCTGGACTGAAGCGGATCGATCTCGCGAGAGCCTCGCACTCTTCCGCCGAGCAGTCGAGCGCTCCCTGAAGGGCGAACACCGTGCGCTTCCCGCCCCGAATCACGGCCAGGAACGCCGCCGGGAGATAGCCTGCGAGGAGACAATGGACGATGGCGATCCTGAGGTCTCTCAGGATCCCCGCGGACTGACGGGCCAGGGCGCCGCCCTGGGAGGCCCGAGCGATGCCGGGCCACCGGTCGAGAAGGGTCTCGGAGACCATAAGGCCGAGAAGAAGCAAGCCGCTGATCGTCAGTCCGAGCCGCAACGGAGAATCCAGGAACCAGCGCAGACGTTTCACTGCTCGCCTCCGTCCTCCGTCGGGAACGAGTCGTCTCCCTCCAGCTGCACGGTCCACGCCCATCGTCCCGGAATCTCACCGACCGGTACGCCGGTCAGGCCTTCAGCTTGCCTCAATGCCGAGGGCGGGTCAAGCAGCCGCGAAGGGCAGGGTACCACCGTCCCGTTGCGCCGGGCGTCCCGAGCCTCGAGGTTTCTCGCCCCGAAGCAGTCGCTCCCTTCACGAGGCATTCGACACAGGAGTCACGATGCGCCCCTCGCGCACCTTCCCGTTTGGCACCTCGCTAACGCTCTCCCTGGGTATCGCTCTGCTGGTCCCGACATCCGCTTCCGGCCAGAGCGAGGCGACGCCTGACGCCGATTTCGAAGCCCGTGCCCGGGCCATACACGCGAGCGTGATCACGATCGACACGCACGATGATATTCCGTCCGACTTCGCCACGCCCGAATCCGATCCAGGCATCCGGGAAGGGCGGCAGGTCACGCTGCCGAAGATGCGGGAGGGTGGTCTCGACGTGGCCTTCTTCATCGTCTACGTGGGCCAGAGCGAGCGGACGCCCGAGAACTACGAGAAGGCCAGGACACAGGCCCGGGCCAAGTTCGACGCGATCCACCGGCTGACGGGCGAAATGTATCCGGACGAGATCGGCTTCGCCGGGTCGCCTGACGATGTCGAGCGACTTCACGCCGAGGGTAGACTGGCTGCGGCGATCGGGATCGAGAACGGTTTCGTGATCGGCCGGGACGTGTCCCTGCTCGAGGAATACCACGCCCGGGGTGCCCGTTACTTCAGCCTTACGCACATGGGGCACAACGACCTCGCCGATTCTTCCGTCCCGCGCGAGAACCTGGGCGATGCGGCGGAGGAACACGGCGGCGTGAGCGAGCTCGGCGTGCAGGTGATCGCGGAGGTCAATCGACTCGGGATCATGGTGGACGTGTCGCACGCCTCGAAGAACGCGACTCTCGCCGCGGCCCTTCTGTCGCGGGCGCCGATCATCGCGTCGCATTCCGCTGTTCGCGAGCTGGCGGACGCGCCCCGCAACCTCACGGACGATGAGCTCGTGGCCATCAGGGACAACGGCGGCGTGGTCCAGATCGTGGCGGTCGATGACTACGTCAAGGCCCCGTCAGCGGAGAAACAGGCGGCTCTCCAGAAGGCTCGAGAAGAAGCGGGATTCGAGTCCTGGCCGAGTGCGACACCCGAGCAGAGAGATGCGTACCGGGCCGCGAGAGCCAGGGTGAACGAACGCTTTCCCGGCGCCACTCTGTCGGACTTCGTGGACCACATCGACTACGCCGTCGATCTGATCGGCATAGATCACGTGGGGATCAGCTCCGACTTCGACGGGGGTGGCGGCGTGATCGGCTGGAGGGACGCATCGGAGACGTTCAACGTCACGCTGGAACTCCTGCGGCGCGGCTACTCGGAGGAGGACGTCCGCAAGCTGTGGGGCGGGAACCTGCTTCGCGTGTGGCGCGACGTGGAGAAGGTGGCCGCGGAGATGCAGGCGGGATGAATGCTCCGTTCGGGGCGCGCTTCGAGGCGCCGGTGTACTGAGGGAACCGACCCGCACCGAGCGGCAGGACGTTTCAGCTGAAACGTCCGATGGACAGCTTCCCGCGCGAGCCGCGCTCGCCTACGTTCCCGCTGGGCTGTTTCTGACCACCCGGGAGGTAACCATGACACTCGAAGTCTTCACCTCGTTTCTCGCCTGGTGCACGCTGGTCAATCTCGCGTTCCTGCTCATCTGGTTCTTCTTCCTGACTGCGGGAGGCGGCTGGATGCGGCGGATGCACGGGAAGTGGTTCGCCCTGAGCGACGAGGGATTCGCTGCGATCCACTACAAGATGCTGGCGTACTTCAAGCTCCTGTGGGTCATGTTCAACCTCACCCCGTATCTGGTTCTCCGGCTCTTCCTCTGATGGCGAAGGTCCTGGGAATCGGCGGCGTATTCTTCCGCTCGGACGATCCGGAAGCTCTCGGTGATTGGTACAAACGCTGGCTGGGCGTGCCAGTCGAGCACCCGTGGGGAGCGTCGTTCCATCCCGCCGATCTTCCGGAGAAGTCCTTCGGGGTGTGGGCCCCCTTCAAGCGGGACACGACCTACTTCGCTCCCGAGAAGTCCTTCATGTTCAACCTCGTGGTGGATGATCTCGATGGCGCCCTCGAGCAGGTGAGGGTGGGCGGGGGCGAGGTGGTGGAAGAAGTCGAGGAATTGGAGTACGGCCGCTTCGGCTGGTTCTTCGACCCGGAGGGCAACAAGGTCGAGCTGTGGGAGCCGGGAGACTGACCTTCAACCCATCTCGGACCCGCCGTGTTTGAACAGGATGGGATGACGAAGCGGGAGAGGCTCCATGTCGAATCGCACCAGACGATCCCGGCGCTGGCGTGGCCTGTCGGCCTGTCTTCTCATCGCCGCGTGCGGAGAATCGACCGGACCCGAGCCGGTCACGCCGCTCACACGAAGTAGCGATCACTTCGTTTTCGAATCCAATACAGCCCGTGCCACGACGGCCGAGATGGACGCGGGAATCCAGCAGGCCGAAGATCACTACGCGGCGATCGCGGCGCTCATCGGCGCCAACCGGGTCCCGGCCGGCAAGATCACGGTCATTCTCGAGGGTGACAAAACCCCGGATCGTACGGGCGGCTACGTGGACGAGGACGGCGCGGTCCGCATCTCCCGTTACCGCCAGGATCTGGGGGGGTATTTCGGGGTGCTGGCTCACGAGATTGCGCACGCTCTGCGGTACACGTACTGGCACCGGTTCAACGTCGGGCCGTGGGAGAACTTCGGCTACATCGAGGAAGGCTTCGCGGAGTACGTCGCCATTGCGGTCCACCCGGACAAGCCTGGCTTCCCGTTCTACGGTTATCCGCCGGACGTCATCACCGGCCAGCGGCTGATTCGCGGCGAAGGCATCCCGCAGCAGGTCATGCGCGAGGGACACGACCTCAACACCCCGTGCGAGTGGCAGACCTATCCGCTGCGGGCGTCGTGGTTCCTCTACGTGGACGAGACGTACGGGAGGCAGGCCGTGCTCGGGATCGCCTTCTCCACGGTCGAGACGACGACCGAGATGATAGAGAACCTGCTCGGAGATCCCATCGAGGTCGTGGACGCATCCTGGGAGCAGTGGCAACGCGCCCGCTACGCGGCAATCCCCGGCGCGGCTCAGATCGCGGCGCCCTACTTCGAGAAGTTCGAGGACGTGCCGATCTGCGTGGAGGGTGAGGACTGGTAGGGCTGCGCTCTACTCGAACGAGTAACCGGCGAACAGTCGCACCTCGGGGAAGCGACGGAAGACGTCCGGGTAGTCGCGGTAGTAGCTGTCCCTTGCTGTGTAGAATCCGGTCGCTCCGACCTCCCACCTCTTGAAGATCGGCACCCGCACGTTGGCTCCCAGGAACTGAAGCACATGATCGCCCACCGCGCCGTTCAAGGTGTGCTGCCAGAACAGGTTGTAGAACACGCTCACGATCTGCCGTTCGTCCCGGAGGAGATTCACTCGCGCCCTGAGTCCGGCTCCGCTCCCGAAGTCGTAGCTCCGGCGAGTGAAGTCCGAGTACTCTGAGTCTACGCCCCAGATCAGCAACGCGGAGGGCTCGATTCGCGTAAACAGGCTCCAGCGCTCGGAAAGCCCCCACATGGACAGGAATGTGGCGCTCAGGCTCGAGCCACCGGTTTCGAGGGCCCGGTTGTTGACGTAGTCGAAATGCTGTCCGAGGTGGAAGACGTGATTCGCCTTCTCCGTCTTCTTCAGCTCGGTGCCGTACAGGGTGCCCAGGAGGTGCATCTGGCCGATCCGCTGCACCTCGTTGCTACCGTTCAGCTGGGCGTAGAACCTGAAGCTGTCGAACGGTTTGTCGTAGTCCTTGAACCCGTCGCCGTAGCGGTAATCGAAGGCGAAGAAGCCTCCGGACTGCTCCTCGGACTTGCCGGCGTCGCCGACGGACCGGAAGCCGAGCGTCAGGCTGCCGGCGCTGGATTTGGGGAAGCGACCCTCCGGATTGGCTCCCACCTTGGTCCATTCGCCCCGCACCAGCCGGTTGAAGCCTCCAAGCGGGTTCACCAGGAAACCTCCGAGCTCGCGCAACGTCCTTCCGGTACCGGTGGCCGAGTTGTCCCAGATCATGCGGGACAGGCGGTTCAGCGATTCTCCGAGTCCGATCCCTCCGATGGCCGTGGCGGTCCAGTCGTTGATCGCCGGGCGGTTGTTCTCGCCGAACGTCTCCCACAGGAAGCTGCCGCCCCACGACCACGCCGCCGATTGCCAGAAGTTGTAGCCGTTGGCGCGCGCGGCGTTGAAGTACATCGCCCCGTGGTACGGGTGGGCAAACATGTTGGTCTTGAAGGCGTCCGCGTCCCACTCCATCCCCTGCACGATGTTCCGCTTCCAAGCGTCGAAGCTCTGCGTCGCGGTCGAGTCGTCCGACACGTGCCGGTTGAAGTACCACGGAACGACGAGCAGGATGCCGACCTCGCCCAGCGTGGGCAGGAAGTGGATCTGGTCGCAGCAGAACTCGTCCGCGCTCTGGGGAGCTAACGTGGTCGGCGCTGCCTCCAAAGGGATGGGTCCGGAGCTGTACAGGGGCCTCAGCGGAAGCGGCGGTACCCGGCGCACCGGTGATATCTCACCCGTGAGACTGGACTGCCCAGTCGCCGCATCCAGTACCGAGATGGTGCCCGGCGGGAGCTGCGCGTCCTCTGTACCGGCGTCCTGGCCGAACACTGGCCCGGCTGCGACCAGACAGAGCGGCAGCGCCAGGATCCACCGTCTCGACTGCTCTCTCATCCCGTTCA
>JBDHFS010000069.1:0-12228 GCA_039590285.1 Gemmatimonadota bacterium | reverse complement strand
GCACGGGACGGATCGCCTCCGAATCGAAGTCGAACTCGACGTCGGAGTTCTTCTCCTGAACCATATCGAGATGGGCCTGCAGGATGGTCGGAAGCCCGCTTCCACCGTCGGACGCCGGTTTGCGCACCACCACGTTGCCGGTGCCGTCCACCTCGTACTCGAGCCGAAGACGCTCGGCGACCGCAATGACGAACTGTCGCGCCCGGTCTTCCTTCTTCGATCCCCTCGGGATCGTGAGCAGGTCGTCGAAATGACTCCACAGATTGGCTGGCTCCAGGTCGGAGACGAATGTCATGGTTCCTCCTCCTATGGTGCCACGGGTCGCCGGGCCACTGGCATCCGGCTGGCGCCCCGCGCTGGCGAGCGGTCCTGTATGACGACAACTTCGGGACGATATCGCTCACACAGCGTTCAGTCCATAAGCCCGGACAGGCCGCGCCAGGTGTAGTCCCTCACGGAGGCAACGGATGACCGACAGCAAGGACGTTCCCTACGTACCGGCCCAAACGGACATGGCGGAACTCACCTTCAAGGCCATCCTTCTGGGCGTACTCATGGCCATCGTGCTTGGTGCCGCCAATGCCTACGTGGGGATGAAGGCAGGGCTCACCGTGGCGGCGGCGTTTCCAGCTGCAGTCGTGGCGATGGCCGTTCTGAGACCGTTCCGCGGCACCATTCTCGAAGAGAACATCGCGAGGACCACGGCGTCGGTAGGCGAGTCGCTGATGGCCGGAGCGATATTCACCATTCCGGCGTTCGTGATCACCGGGGCCTGGGATACTCTCCGCTACTGGGAGAGCACGGCGATCATGTTCATCGGAGGAGTGATCGGTGTGCTTTTCGTCATCGTGCTCCGCCGGACGCTCGTCGTGGAAGCCGATCTGCCTTTTCCGGAGAGCGTGGCTGCCGCCGAGATCGTCAAAGCGGGACAGGGTGGTCAGACGGGAGCCAAGTACGTCTTCGGGGGCCTCGTCCTCGCAGCGGTGTGGGAACTCTTCAAGAACACGAACGGGATCCTGCTCATCAAGGAGAAGACAGCCGGAGCCATCGCATTCGGTCGTTCGACCATCTCCGTGTTGCAGGAGAAGGTCGAGTACGCAGGGGGAGGGATGTATCTCCAGACTCCGGCTGCCTCGCCGATGCTGATGGGGGTGGGGTTCATCGTCGGGTTCCGTGTCTCGGCCATCCTGTTCAGCGGAGCCGTGATGGGATGGCTGTTCCTCGTCCCCCTCGCGGTGTTCCTCAATCCAGGACTCGGCGCGAGCCTGGGTCCGGACACTGGTCTCGTCGCCCTAAGCGAGGACGTATGGTTCAACCAGATCAGACCACTGGCCGTCGGCACTATGATCGTGGCGGCGTTCTGGACCCTGTGGGGACTCCGGGGTCCCCTGATCTCGGGGATCCGCAAGGCCCTGGCCGATATCAAACTTGGGGATGAGGGAGTCGCGCGCGCTCCGCGGACGGAGACAGACCTTCCGTTCAACCGCGTGTTCCTGGCCATCGGCGCGATGGCCATCGCCACGTTCTTCCTGTACCTGTATTTCACCGGCTCACTCCTGGGCGCGGCGATCCTGACGGTCGTGATGGTCGTGCTCGGCTTCCTGTTCGCGGCGGTCGCGGGTTACCTGGTCGGCTTGATCGGCAACTCCAACAACCCGATTTCGGGGCTCACCCTCACGGCCCTCCTGGTGGCCGCCGTTCTGATGGTGGCCATAGGTCTTACCGACATGAGTGGAGTGGCAGGTGTTCTTGCCGTGGCCGGCGTGGTCTGCTGCGCTGCCGGTATCGCCGGGGACATGATGCAGGACCTCAAGGTCGGACACATTCTCGGCGGGACGCCGTGGCGCATGGAGATAGGTGAGATCATTGGCGTCATTGGCGCTGCCCTCGTGCTCGCGATTGCGCTCAACGTCATGCATGCCGCATACACGATCGGCTCCGCGGAACTTCCGGCTCCACAGGCTGGATTGATGGCTCTCATCGCCAACGGGATCGTCGGCGGAGAGATGGCGTGGCCGCTCGTCATCACCGGTATGTTCTTCGCGGTCGGGTTGATCCTGGTCAACGCGCCAGCGCCGATGCTGATTGCCGTAGGGATGTATCTGCCGTTCTACTCCACGGCGGCGATCTTCGTTGGAGGTCTGATCCACGCGTTCTTCGTCTGGAGGCAGAAGACGAAACAGACGACCGCCGAGGAGCGACAGACGGCGGAGAACAAAGGCGTGCTCCTTTCCTCGGGCTTCATCGCTGGCGAGTCCCTGATGGCGGTGGCGCTCGCATTCCTGTTCATGGGACAGGATTTCGTTCCGGCAATCGCGCGATGGAAGCAGGCTCTCACGCCTGCCGGAGAAGGCAGCTTCTTCCTGGGACTTCTGGCTTATCCGCTGGTGTTCGCCTTGCTGGCCTGGCTCCCGTTGAGGGGAATGCAGGGGCCCGCTGACGGGAGTCTGGATTGAGTCGGCGTCGACGCGGTCACGGTACGAAAGCTCAGGTGAACCTCCTGGACCTGAAGCCCCGGCGAGAAGTGGAATGGGAGGAGAGAGAGGAAGGAACCATCGTGCTGGTCCGGCGACGCCCCGTGATCAGGGGACCGCGAAGCTTCGGCCGCTGGATTTCCTATATGATGTCAACGCCCAGAGTCCGTCTCGACGACGTCGGTTCGTTCGCCTGGTCGAAGCTGGACGGGCACACTACGGTAGGCGGCGTGGTCGACCAGGTCAGGAAGCACTTCGGAAAGCGCGTGGAACCGGTCGAGCACCGATTGGGTGAACTCGTGCGTCAGCTGCGCAGGGAGCGATTCCTGTCTTATCCGGAAATCGACGACCGCTCCTGACTCGGAGGCCCCTCTTCGCCGGGCCTGGGGGAAGGGTCGGTGAAGGCGCTCTATTAGGCTCAGGACCGGCGGAACGCCATGCGCCCCGCCGGTTTCGCATACTCTGAGCCCATCACGGCGGTCAGGCTTCAGGGTCACCGTCATCAGGATCCTTGGGCCCGACCGCCTCGCACGTGTAGTTGAATGCTTCGTGCGTTGTCTGACCGGCGCGAACCCTCACATTACGCGGGTTTTCTCCGGCAACCGTGCAGTTCTGGGCGATTCCGGTGACTTCAATTACGTAGATGCCCTCTTCCAGAGACTCGAGAATCCTGCGGACATTCACGGAGAGCTGGCCCTGGTTTTCCCCGTCCAAAAGCAGGAGGCCACCGTCCGAGTCCACATCGGCACCTTCCATTCCGAGCACGACCTCGATCTCTCCGGTCTGCACGCCCGCAATCTCGTCATTGCTGCAGCCCGACAGCATCCCGAGCGACCCCGCGAGAACAGCCCCCGTCAGCGCGCGCGCCAGTCCTCTCATATCTACCACCTCCCGGCCGCACCGCGGCCGTGCTCAGGCTGCTGTTTGCGGCAGCCATTGGATCCCCTCTCACGACATCAACATACGTATGAAGTCGCCTCGGGTTCCCGATCACAGCCGATATTGTTTCATCTTCCGCCACAGGGTGGTGCGACTCACGCCGAGACGCTCGGCTGCCTCGCCACGATGATAGCGTGAGGCCTCCAGTGCGCGGAGGATCTGATGGGCCTCCGATGCCTCGGCCGGACTGAGTCCATCGGCCAGTCCCGATCGTCTTGCCGCCACCTCGACAACGTCGGTAGGCGCGCCTTCCGGCGGGGTGCTCTCCGACCAATCCGCTCCGACCTCGAGATTGCTTCCCCGACGGTCCGGACCCCGCCCGCCATGCCGCTCCACTTCCGAGGGGAGGTCACGAAGGTGAATGGTCTGCCCTTCGCACACCGTGGTCGCGTACTCCACGGCGTTCTGGAGCTCTCGCACGTTGCCCGGCCATGAGTAGTCCAGCAACGCGCGGCTGGCGGACGGTGCCAGCCGAAGTGACCGACCCCTATCGCGGCCGATTCGATCCATGAAGAACCGGATCAGCAGCTCCAGGTCCTCCCTTCGTTCTCGCAGCGGCGGAATCTCAATCGGGACGACACGAAGCCGATAGTAGAGATCCTCTCGGAATCCGCGTTCAGCGACGGCGCGCACGAGGTCCACGTGCGTGGCGGCGAGGACTCTCACGTCGACGCGTCGGGTCCGGGTGTCCCCGACTCGCTCGAACGTGTGCTCCTGCAGGAAACGCAAGAGCTTCGCTTGCAGTCCCAGCGCCAGGTCCCCGATCTCGTCCAGAAACAGCGTGCCGCCATCCGCAAGCTCGAAGCGGCCCGGGCGGTCGCGCACGGCACCGGTGAAAGCGCCTCGGACGTGCCCGAACAGCTCACTCTCGAGGAGCTCGTTGGGTATCGCGGCACAGTTCACGGTCACGAAAGGCCCCCCCGCTCGATGTGAGGTGTCGTGAAGCGCCCGCGCAATGAGCTCCTTTCCCGTGCCGCTCTCGCCGGTGATCAGCACCGTCGAGTCGTTGTCCTTGAGCAGCTCGATGATCCGGAATATCCTCTGCATGTCGGTCGACCGTGATACGATACCGCCGAATGACGGTACCTCGCCGGGCTCCGCGTCGTCCGGCCGGATCATGACGATCACCCTCGCGTCCAGCCCTCCGCACGTCTCCGTGGCGTCGATCGGACCTATACTGAGCGATACCGGGACGTGATCGCCCCCGGCCGCCCGCAACGACGCTCGCCAGCCCTCACGCCGTTCGCCCGCGAGAACCGCGTCCCGGACCGAGCTGCCCTCACCGAACACTTCCTCGCCGAATACATCGGCCAGCGGACGTGCTCGAAGCTCCGATTCCTCGACCCCCAGAAGCGCTGGAAGACCGGCAGAGATGCCCGTGATACGCAGTTCCTCATCCGCCATGACAAACTCACGACCCAGGCCACCGAGCATGGCGCTCAGTTCCGGAGGAAGCCCAACCGAACCAGTGAAGCCTTCCCCGGGAAGACGGATCATCTCGATCGCTCCCGTGATCTCACCCGCCTCGTCCCGGAGCACCCGGCCCGACTTGAGCACCTCGACTTCAGACCCGTCGGCCCTGTAAATGCGGAGGCGCGCATCCCGGACCGTCCCATGCCGGAAGACTCCACATCCCTTCAGGCATTCCGAACACCGGATGGCGGTGAGGCAGGACCTGCCCAGCACATCCTCCGCCCGAAAGCCCGTCATGCGCTCCAGGGCAGGACTCATGGCTACGATGTTTCGTTCGGCGTCAACCTCGAACCATGCGAGCTCGCCCAGGTCGCTCAGGTAATCGATGGTCCGGCCGGACCCGGGCATGGCCTCCCCGGCAGTGGTCGTCACGTCATCCATTCTGCTGTCTACCAAGTTCTCTGCCCCTTCGCGACGGTTACGTCACCTGAAACACGCTGCAACAATACTGTGCGTCTGAAGTCTTGGAAGAACGGTGCACGAACATTGGTACAACTCCAATCGCTCCACTACATGCGTGCCTGCGTCAAATATCGTCTCGCGGCCCGTCGGATTCTGGAATGCCCCTGTACTGCAGACTGAAACACAATCTACCGACCTGTTTCAGGTGCTGCAACACGATGTTCCACTTCGATGGCCAGGGAGCCGGCGCCCCGTCTGCTTCATACAAATAACCGCTGATGTTATCGGGTGTTACGTCGTTACAAGCGGGGGTGGCACTGGGGTTGCACATAGAGCCGCAATGGCATCAGGGCTCACGGAGCCCGAGGGCCTTCGGATAGAGGACCCAGGGAGGCGCAATGAAGAGACTACTGATTCTGGGTGCCGGTACAGCCGGGACCATGATGGCCGCCAAGATGCGCCGGAACCTGGCGCTTGACGAGTGGGAGATCACGGTCGTGGACCAGGACGATCGGCATATCTACCAGCCGGGGCTGCTGTTCATACCGTTCAGCGTGTATCGGTCCGGGGACGTAGTGAAGCCGCGCTCGCGGTACATACCTCGGGGAGTCGAGTTCATCGTGTCCGAGATAGAGGCGATCGTTCCTGACGAGAGCAAGGTTCGACTCTCCAACGGAGTAGGCCTCGACTACGACTTCCTCGTCATCGCCACCGGAAGCCGGATCGTGCCCGAGGAGACCGAAGGGTTGACCGGTGCCGGGTGGCAGGAGACCGCATTCGATTTCTACACCCTGGACGGGGCCACCAGGCTCGAGAAGGCTCTGGAGGCCTGGGAGGGCGGACGGCTGGTACTCAACGTCGTCGAGATGCCGATCAAGTGCCCGATCGCTCCCATCGAGTTCGTATGCCTGGCGGACTGGTATCTGACGGAAAAGGGAGTGCGTGACAAGACGGAAATGGTGTACGCCACCCCCCTTGACGGAGCGTTCACGAAGCCACGCGCATCAGCCATGCTGGGTGACATCCTGGATCAGAAGAACATTCAAGTGGAGACCATCTTCTCGGCAGGCGAGGTCGACGGCGAACACCGGGTTCTCCGGAGCTGGGACGAGCGCGAGATCCCCTACGACCTCCTCGTCACCATACCGACGCACATGGGTAGCGAGACGATCGAGCGGTCGGACATGGGAGACGAGCTGGCATTCATACCGACGAACAAGAGCACGCTCCAGGCGGACGGATGGGAGAACATCTTCGTGCTCGGCGACGCCACGGATCTCCCGAGCTCCAAGGCCGGCTCGGTGGCCCACTTCCAGGGTGAGGTGCTCGAGGAGAATCTGCTGCGGGCGATCCATGGACGGCCCCTGCTGGAAGAATTCGATGGTCACGCCAACTGCTTCATCGAAACCGGCTTCGGCAAGGCCGTCCTCATCGACTTCAACTACGACGTCGAGCCCCTACCCGGGAAGTACCCCGTACCGGGAATCGGCCCGCTGAACCTCTTGGGCGAGAGCGAGATGAACCACTGGGGCAAGATGGCCTTCCGGTGGGTGTACTGGAACATGCTTCTCAAGGGCGCCGAGATCCCGGGAGTCGAATCCCGGATGTCGATGGCCGGCAAGTGGAGCTGACGATGATCGATCAGATGAACGATACGGGTGGCGTGGCCACTGCCACCGCCGACGAGGCTATCGCCGCCACTCTGAGCGATATCAATCGCAAGCTGGACGCGGTCACCGACGTGACGGAGGACCTGAGCCGGCGGTTGGAGAGTTTCGACGACTTGCGCGAGGATCTGGTCCCTATAGCTCACGAGGGCATCCTGATCGCCTACCGGAAGCTTCAGGGACTCGAGCAGGAAGGTGTGATCGAGTTCCTCAGGGAATCCGCCTCCGTCTTCCACACGATCACGACCTCGTTCTCCCGGGAAGACGTAAGGGCCCTGGGCGACAACGTCGTGAGTATCCTCCACACCGTCCGGAATCTAACGCAGCCGGAGGTTCTGGATCTGGCGGACAAGACGGCCGTGGCGTTACGGGACAAAGCTCCTGCCGAGCCCATGGGCCGCCTGGGTCTGCTGCGGTCATTCAACGATCCAGAGGTTCGCCGGGGTATGACCATGTTCATGAACGTGCTGCGCGAGCTGGGTTCGGAAGCTGACACCATCGAGGTTCGAGACTGACCTGCGCCGACCCGATCGGCCGGCGCACCATCATATGGAGAGGGAAACGTGAGCACGGCGACTATCGCAGGACACGACATCGAGGTGAACGAGGACGGATTCATGATGAACCCCGACCAGTGGACGCCCGAGATCGCGGCGGAGATGGCTCGCGAGGTAGGCATCGATCCGTTGACGGACAAGCACTGGCAGGTGATCGATTTCTGCCGGCGGGATGCGGCGGACAAGCGAGAGCCGCCGGGAGTGCGCCGCATCACCAAGAATGCGGGCGTGTCGATGAAGGAAATGTATCAGCTGTTTCCGAAGGGACCGGGCATCCTGGCGGCGAAGATCTCGGGCCTCACCAAGCCGAAGGGCTGCATCTGATCATAAAGACCGTAACCCGTACAATCACTACAGGGGGCAGAACAAACAGCGCCCTCCTCAGATCAGGATGACGATAGAATGACAGACAACGGCAACGGAGCGCCGCCGCGGAAGGTGGCAATCATCTGCTCCAAGGGAAGCCTGGACATGGCGTATCCGGGGCTCATCCTGGCCAATGCGGCCCGAATGATGGGAATCGACGCCGTCCTCTTCTTCACGTTCTGGGGGATGGACGTCATTCACGAGAAGCGTGTTGACAAGCTGCACACGGGGATCGTAGGAAATCCGGCGACCCACATGCCGGCGATGGTCGCGGGCCTGCCCGGAGTGGAAGGGCTGGCGACGAAGATGATGAAGAAGAAGATCGACGAGCTCGAGATCCCACCGGTGCGAGAGCTGGTGGAAATCCTGGATGACGCGGGCGCCGAGATCTACGGGTGTCAGATGGCCGCCGAGATGATGGGAATCGAAAAGGAAGACCTGCTGCCGCAGGTCAAGGACATCATCACCGCGATGGACTTCTTCGAGCTGTCGGAAGGCGCGCAGACCATCTTCATCTGAGTCGGCGCGCCGGATGGCTTCGCTGCGGTCCTGTCAGCACGTTGAGGTGACCGGGATCGGCGTACCGGGGGAAGCCTCCCTCCCCCGTCGCGATCCCGGTTCGCTCTCACGGAAGTAGCTCGAGGGGTGTGTCGGGGTCAGGTTGCCGGGCTCGAAACGGCTTCGGTGGATGTAGCCATCGAACCTTCCGCCTCCGCCAATGCTCCTTCCAGTATCTGCAGACAACGGTCCACATCGGCCTCGCTGAACGTCAGGGCGGGCCGGAAGCGAATCGACCGGGGGCCACATGTGAGCGTGGCCAGCCCTTTGTCCCAGCATCGGGTGCGAAGGTCATCCCGCCTCTCTCCATCCGGCATGTCGAACGCATTCAGGAGACCACGACCCCGTACGTTGCTCATCGCGTCAAACCTGACCTGAAGGCCCTCCAGGCCCGCCTTCAAGCGCTCGCCTACCACGGCGGCGTTTTCGATCAGGCCATCCTCTTCGATGATCTCGAGGTATCGGGCACACCGGATCATGTCCACCAGATTGCCGCCCCAGGTCGAGTTGATACGCGAAGACACGTGGAACACGTTGGCCTCGACCGCGTCAATACGCGTCGTGCTCATGATCCCGCACACCTGGGACTTCTTGCCGAACGCGACGATGTCCGGCGTCACCCCCATCTGCTGAAATGCCCACATCGTTCCCGTCATTCCCATCCCCGTCTGGACTTCGTCGAATATCAGAAGCGCCTCGTGTTCGTCGGCAACTCGTCTCAGCTCCCGAAGAAACTCGGGTCGGAAATGATGATCGCCGCCCTCCGATTGGATCGGCTCAATCAGGATGGCCGCTATCCCATGCGGATCGAGCCGAAACGCCTCCCGGATCTCGGCGAGGCTGGACTCTTCGGCCAGGGCCGCCTGTCCCTCATCGACCGGGAAGGTCAAGGCCGGGCTGGAGATCCTGGGCCAGTCGAATTTCGGGAAGCGCGCGGTCTTTGTGGGGTCGGTGTTGGTGACCGAGAGAGTATAGCCGCTCCGACCGTGAAACGCGTCCCGAAAATGGAGGATACTGGCACCTTCGGCGTCCAGTCCTCGCTCACGGTTGAGTTGAGTCTTCCAGTCGAACGCGGCCTTCATGGCGTTCTCCACGGCGAGAGCGCCGCCCGCAACGAAGAACAGGTAACGGAACTCGTCAGGCACGGCCACACGGCGGAACGTGCTGACGAATCCCGCATATTCGCGTGAATAGACGTCGCTGTTGGCCGGGTTGGCGACCGCCGCTCGCATGAGCGACCGGCGAAAACCCTCCTCGAACATCTTGGGGTGGTTATGCCCTATCGGAAGCGTGGCGAAGTATGTGTAGCAGTCTGTGTACTCCTTGCCCGTGAGCGCGTCCACCATTACCGACCCCCGAGAATTCTCGAGATCGATCACGATGTGGAAGCCGTCCACGAGGATGTTCTTCTCCAGCGTCGAAAAGACCTCGCCGGCCGGAAGTGAGATCTCGGGCATTATCGTTCTCCGTTCTTGATTTCCGTCAACCGCGAGCGTTTCGGCAGGTGCGCTCCGTCATCCGTCGCGTCGCCAAACTACCGACCCGGGAGATTCCGGAACAGGTACGGTCCCGGTTGAGGGCGGGCCTGCACCTCTGCTTGCAGATGGAGCTGAGGACGGCGACGGAACATATTGAAGTATAGCGTGAGGCACAACTGTGTATCTATCATGGTTGCAATTGTCTACGGGTGCGTGACACCACTACGCATCCGGAAGCTCCCACCTGCCTCATGCCAGGCCCAGCCGACCGAGGCGTGCCTTTACGACGTCCTCCGTGGAGCGATCGCCCCAGATTCCATCCCGCTCGGGAATCTGGAACGCCCCTCGGTGGGCCGACATGGCCGTCAACGCGTGAACCATCTGCGTCATGGGATCCGCGTTGAGCCGTGTCCCCACGTACATATCCACCTGGGAAGCCGCCGGCTCTCCGATCAGATTCCGAATGGAGTCATTCGCCGCCTTCAGGTTTCGAGAGAACAGCGCCCTTCCCGTCTCTTCCTCATATCGGTCAGACACGGCCTGCATGAGCGAGAGCGAGTAGTACGCGTCATCCATGATGCCGAGCAGGCCCAGCCGATCCGGGATTATGTCGGCCGCGGCGAGCCAGTACGCAGATGCGTCATCGAAAACGACCAGCATCTCGGCCTCCCTGCCGACCATCCGGGCCGCCTCCAGTCCGTCGGCGAGATACGCTGTGACGTGCTGCACGTACTCGCGCACGAATCCCACCGCCGCTTGCACATCCTCATCGGCGGGATCTCGACCGTGCGAGACCGCCCGCTCGCGAAGGGCGTTAGCCAGCCGTCCCGTCTTTTCTTCGTCGACAAGCGCGTCGGCGATCATCCGTTCCACGGCTTCGAGTGCCATCGACATCCTGATCATCCAAGGTTTCCGGTGTGCACGCGTCCGTGCCAGGTCTCCTGTCGGGAAGCGCCCCATCGTCCAGGAGGCCCGGAATCAAGCTACCAGCGGCGGCACGGTCCTGACACCGGTCCGGCGGCGCACCCATCACCCGACGTCTTGTGGCTCGTCCCGTGTGCCGCGATCATCCGGACTGAATCTGCAGGGAGGTTTCCATGTCCGAAAACGATAGTGTGTCGAAGTGCCGCATGCGTCAGTCAGCCCTCGCCGCGCTCTACGGGTTCCTGTTGCTTCCGGGCCCGACGGCGGTTGGGGCCCTGGCGCAGACCGCCACGTCCGATTTCGAGACGCACTTCCTGCCTCGCACCATGCGAGTGGATTTATTCCACACGGGCGGACTGGGCCAGGAGATCGTCTCACTCGATCGAGTGGTGTCCGACGGGAGCTGGGCCGGGAGCCTCACGCGACTGATCGACGAAACGAACCTCGGGAAATACCTGTTCGAGATCGTCGATCCGGTCACCAATCGCGTCATCTACTCACGTGGATTCGCTTCCATTTACGGGGAATGGGAAACGACCGCAGAAGCCGGGAAGACTCATCGGACGTACCACGAGTCTCTCCGCTTTCCCTGGCCGCGGGCGCCAATCCAGGTAGTCCTGAAGAAGAGGGATCCGCGAGGCGCCTTTCGAGAAATCTGGGCCGCCCCGATCGACCCGGACTCGCGCTTCGTCAATCCAGCGACGGTTCCCTCGGCGGGGCACGTGTGGTCGGTATTCGAGAATGGGCCGCCCACTGAGAAGGTGGATCTCGTCCTCCTGGGCGAAGGGTACACGTCAGAGGAGATGGAGAAGTTTCACTCCGATGCCCGTCGATTGGTCGATCGGTTGTTCGAGACCGAACCGTTCCGGAGCCGTAAGTCAGACTTCAACGTGTGGGCAATCGACCTTCCCTCGGAGCAGAGTGGGGTTAATCGACCGCACGTCGGGCAATTCCGCCGCACCCCCGTGTCCGCGGAGTACAACATCTTCGATTCGGAGCGCTATCTGCTCACGTTCGACAACCGGCGACTCCGGGACGTGCTGTCCGCCGCCCCATACGAGTTCATCGAGATACTGGTAAACGAGAAACAGTACGGCGGCGGCGGTATCTACAACTTCCAGGCGACCTCAGCGGTTGACACGGAATTCGCCGACTACGTCTTCGTCCACGAATTCGGACACCACTTCGCGGGGTTGGCCGACGAGTACTATACGTCCTCCGTGGCCTACGAGACCGGCGCGGTCGAGCACCCGGAGCCGTGGGAGCCCAACGTGACGGCGCTGCACGACCCATCGAAGCTCAAGTGGTCGGACCTCGTGGAGCCGGACACCCCACTGCCGACGGCCTGGGGAAAGGACGCCTATGAAGAGCACGCACGGTCCATTCGGGC
>JBDHFS010000068.1:0-12414 GCA_039590285.1 Gemmatimonadota bacterium | reverse complement strand
GAGCTCCCAGCCGCGCCTGCGGTCGAACTCGGCCACCAGGACCAGGAGCCGGTGCGTGCCGGCGTGGATGTGCGCCGCGAGGATCGCGATCTCCTCCTCCAGCTCCTCCAGGGCATCGGCATCGTCGAAGGGGGCGGGAACGGTTGAAGGCGCAGCAGGCGAGTAGGCTCTCACCGCCTCGTACACGCTGAAGGTACGGGCAACGTGTGGAGCGAAGCAGACCATAGGGGTGACCTCCCGTGTCGGTTCATGTCTACAAACCGAATATACACCGAAGATCACAACGAATCCTCAACGAACTGGTGCTCGCATGTCGGGTTCCGTACTCGCTGGCTCCAGTCCGAATCCTCCCGTAACTTCGCTCTCGTCCGCGGCCCCTGGCGGGCCTTCCTCTCCGATCCACGAGAGCCATGAACTCTGATCAGAACCCGTCCCCCGGTGCGGGAGCCGGGCTGAAGCCGCCGCCCCCGGCTCTGTTTCGCTGGGTCGTGCTAGTCGTGATCAGCCTGGCGATGTTCGGCAACTATTACGTATACGACGCCGTCAGCCCGATCGCCGACCTTCTGCGCGACCAGCTCGGCTTCTCCGACAGCCGGATCGGGACGCTGAATGCGATCTACAGCTTCCCGAACATCATCATGGTCCTGATCGGTGGGATCATCATCGATCGGATCGGCGTCAAGAAGGCGACACTGCTGTTCGGGGCCCTGTGCTTCATAGGGGCCGCGGTCACGGCAGCGACCGGCGAGTTCGTGGTCATGGCGGCGGGCAGGCTCATCTTCGGGATCGGAGCCGAGTCGCTGATCGTATCGGTGACCGTGGGGATCGCCCGCTGGTTCAAGGGCCGCGAGCTGAGCTTCGCGTTCGGCGTGAACCTCACGATCGCCCGCTTGGGTTCTTACCTGGCCCTCAACTCTCCCACTCTGGCGCGGCCGGCGTACGAGAACTGGCAGTGGCCGCTGTTCATCACGGTCGGTTTCGCCACGTTCTGCGTGGTGGGCGCGCTCGTCTACTGGGTGCTCGAGGACCGGGCTGAGAAGCACTACGACCTGGGCGAGGCGGGCGAGACGGACAGGGTCGAATGGGGAGACCTGTTCAGCTTCGGACGCTCGTACATGTGGGTGGTTCTGCTGTGCGTAACCTTCTACTCGGCGATCTTCCCGTTCCAGACGTTCGCCATCAAGTTCTTCCAGGACGCGCACGGCGTAAGCCGGGAAACAGCCGGTTTCCTCTCCAGCATCATCACCCTCTTCTCGATGATCATGACCCCGCTGTTCGGCCTGTGGGTGGACCGGGTCGGGAAGCGATCGCTGTTCATGATGTTCGGCTCGCTGATGCTCATCCCCGTATACCTCATGATGGCGTATACGGCGATCGATCTGAAGGTCCCGATGGCGATCATGGGCGTGGCTTTCTCGCTGGTCCCGGCCGTCATGTGGCCGTCCGTGGCCTACCTGGTGGACGAGGCCAAGCTCGGGACCGCGTACGGCCTGATGACGATGATTCAGAACATCGGGCTGTTCGGATTCAACGTGATGATCGGATGGGCCAACGACTTTTCGGGTGCGAGCGCGGCCAACCCGGGGGGCTACGCGCTCGGAATGTGGATCTTCTCCATCCTCGGCTTCCTCGGCTTCTTCTTCGCCTTCATGCTCAGGCGCGAGGAAATGGGGCCGCACGCGCACGGGCTGGAGACGATCACGGTGAAGTCCACGCGCGAGGCGGAGGGGCGCTGATGCGGATGTTCTCGCCCGGTGTCGGGCCGGCGATGGCCGCGATGGCCGCGATGGCCGCAGTGGCGCTGATGGCATTCCCTGTGGCGGCATGCGCGCAGGAAGAGGGGGAAGGGTCAATGAGATCCACGGGTTCGATCACGGACGTGGCCGGCATCGAGGTCGGGCACCATACGCTGACCGAGCGTCCAACCGGGTGCACGGTCGTCCTGGCGCGCAATGCTGCCGTGGGCGGTGTCGATGTCCGGGGCGGCGCGCCGGGCACGCGGGACACGGATATGCTCGATCCCGTGGCCTGGGTGGAGGAGATTCACGGCGTCGTTCTCTCCGGCGGAAGCCTCTTCGGCCTCGATGCGGTTTCCGGAGCGGTGCGATGGCTCGAGGAGCGGGGCACAGGCTTCGATGCGTGGGGGGCGACCATCCCGATCGTCACGGGAGCGATCCTGTTCGACCTCGGCCTCGGCGATTCTTCGATCAGGCCTGGGCCGGACTGTGGTTACGCCGCGGCCGAAGCCGCGACGGCAGGCCCCGTCGCGGAGGGTAGCATCGGGGCCGGAGCCGGGGCCACGGTCGGTAAGCTGGCCGGGAGGGCTCGAGCGATGAAGGGCGGGATCGGCACGGCATCCGTCGAGCTTCCCGATGGCGTAGTCGTAGGGGCGCTCGTGGCGGTCAACGCGGTCGGCGATGTGGTCGATCCGGCCACGGGTGCCGTCGTGGCAGGTATCCGCACCGAGGACGGAACCGGATTCACGGATGCCCGGACGTTGATCCGCTCCCGAGACGGGCTCACCGGGGAGCCGGGCGAGAACACGACCATCGGTGTGGTCGCCACAAACGCCACACTCACCAAGGCGCAGGCGACCAAGGTGGCCCAGATGGCCCACGATGGGCTGGCCCGGGCTGTCTATCCAGCACACACACCATGGGATGGAGACACGATCTTCGCCCTTGCCACCGGCGAGATCGAGGGGGAACCGGACCTGATCGTGCTGGGAGCCGTGGCCGCCGACGTGGTTGCGGACGCGATCCTGCGCGCGGTGCGATCGGCCACCGGTCTCGAGGGCGTTCCTTCGGTGAGCGACCTCGCCGGCTCGCGTTGACAGGCCGTTGAACGTCACTCTCGTCTTCCTACTTGTCTACTCGGCCGGCCTGGTCGGACTCGGCCTGTGGATCGGGCGCCGGGTCAAAGCGACCAGCTCGTTCTTCGTCGCGGGGCGCCGGCTCGGTCCGGTGCTCCTGTTCGCTACCGTTCTCGCCGCCAATATCGGAGCCGGCTCCACTGTGGGCGCGGCCGGCCTCGGATACCGGGACGGACTCGCCGCGTGGTGGTGGGTCGGCTCTGCCGGGATCGGAACCCTCCTGCTGGCGTTCTGGATCGGGCCGAAGATCTGGCGCGTGGCGAAGGAGCACGACCTCTACACGGTCGGCGACTACCTGGAGCTCCGGTACGGGCCGAGCGTGCGCGGCATCGTGGCCGGTCTTCTGTGGCTCGCGACGCTCGCCATTCTCGCCGGGCAGCTCATCGCCTTCGCCTGGATCCTCGAGGTGGTGGCGGACGTCCCGAAATGGGCCGGGTGTCTGATCGCGGGCGGCGTGATGACGGTCTACTTCGCGGCCGGCGGACTGCTGACTTCGGCGTGGGTCAACCTGGTGCAGTTGGTCGTCCTCGTCGTCGGCTTCGCTATCGCGCTCCCGTGGGCACTGTCGGCGGCCGGGGGATGGAATGCCATCATGGCCGCGGCCCCACAGGAGCCCGACTATTTCGACTTCTTCAAGAGCGGCGGGTCCGGCGTCGTGTATATGGCGCTGCTCGTACCCGCGTTCATCATCTCTCCAGGGCTGATTCAGAAAGTGTACGGGGCGCGGGACGAGAAGACGGTGCGACTCGGTGTCGGGCTGAGTGCCGTGGCCCTGCTTCTGTTCGCGGCGGTGCCCCCGCTGCTCGGGATCCTGGCGCACGCGTTCGCGCCGGAGCTGGCGAACCACGAGCTCGCGCTGCCGACCGTCCTCACCGTAGCCCTCCCGCCGGCGCTCGGGGCCATAGGCCTCGCCGCAGTATTCTCAGCGGAAGTCAGCTCGGCGGACGCCATCCTGTTCATGCTCTCGACTTCGCTGTCAGAGGACCTGTACAAGAGGTTCGTGAGGCCGGAAGCGAGCGACCGGCAGGTATTGAGCGTGGCGCGGTGGGCGGCCGTGCTCGGGGGTGGCGCGGCCGTGGCAGTGGCTCTGTCGCTCCCCTCGGTGATCGGCGCCCTGAGCGTGTTCTACGTCTTCCTCAGCGTGAGCCTGTTCGTGCCTGTGGTGGTGGGTCTGCACTCGCACCGTCCGGGCACGCCCGAGGCGTTGTGGGCTATCGGTGCCGGCGTGACCCTGGTGCTCGCCGCCCGGCTGGCGGGGGTGGCCGGTCTGAATGCGTCGCTGGTGACGGCTTTTGCGATTCTCTACTCCGCTGCGGTCTTCACGCTGGTATTTGCCGTGCGAATGATGCGACGTCAGTCCCGATAAGGATCGAACACGTTCGGTCCCGCCATCACGACCATGAGCGGCCGAAGCGTGTGCAGGATCTCGATCGTGCCTCCCTGCGCCGCCAGAACCTCGGGCAGCCTGCGGTACACGTGCGGGCTCTCGTCCAGCCCCCCGCCGCGCAATATGACTCCCTTCTCGCGCACCCAGCCGTGCATCATCTCGGGGCTCACCCTGCCGGGCCGGATGACCTTTCCCGTCCTCCGCTTCACTTTCCCGCGCGCCGCGGTGCGGCTCATCACGCGGCCGGCTCCGTGGACCGTGGAGTACAGGGCCTCCTTCTGCAGCGTGTCCTCGTCGCTGCCGGGCTCGACCTCGGCGCCGCGTACGATGACGGCGTCGTCCCCCATGGAACCGCCGATGAAGCCCATCTGGCCCGGGAAGGCGGGCGTCGCTCCCTTGCGCACGACGATGTAGTCCTGGCCGTAGTGCCTCTCGCGCCACGCGAAGTTGTGATGGTTGTGGACCAGCTCCTTCTCACGGCCGCCGATCAGGTCCACGACCTTACGGACGGCCCACTCGCGCCCGGCGTAGGCGTACCGGCCGGCCAGCTCCATGAGGCCGTAGTAATCGTGACCCAACGGAGAGTCGAGCGGGAAGATCACCTCCCTCTCGGGAACCCGTTCGCCCCACTGCCGTCCCTGTCCGAGGGCCAGGAATGCGGAGGCCACGGTGTGCCCGAACCCGCGGCTACCGAAGTGGACGCCGACCCAGATGCGGTCTTCCGCGTCGGCGAAGATGTCTACGTAGTGGTTGCCGCTTCCCACGGTCCCGAGCTGGGCGCGGGCCTTCCTCAGCAGGTCCTTCCGCTTGTTCGCGGGGACCGCGTCCCACGCCGGGTCCTCGAACAGGGGATGATCTACGGGCGCATCGTCGGCCTTGTTGGTTCGGCCGAGCCCGAAGCTGATGACGTCGTTGATCTCGTCGGCGATCGCGCCGAGGCTCACGCGGCGTGGCCTGCCCTCCGGACCGAAGTCGGCCACGTTGAGGTCCGTCCGGATGGCCGCGTTGCCGCACGCGATGTCGAAGCCGACACCGACGACGGATACCTCGTCCAGATACGCCGCCACGCCGCCGATCGGCATGACGTAGCCGAGGTGGCCGTCGGCCATCAACGCGGCGCGCTCGGCCCGGGCGGCGACGTTGTGAAGCTGGCGGAGCGTGTTTTCTTCGTGCTCGCCGAAGATCTTCATGCGGGCCCTCCAGTCTGAATCTACACCCGGAGTGGCCCTGAGATCATCCGGCTGGCGACGGCTCCACTGACCGGACGCGCATGAGGCGCCGCATGGTCCCGATCCCGAACGCGGGCCCGGCAGCGAGGATCGGGAACGCCCACCTCCACCCGGCCGCCTCGGCGATGGCCGGAACGACCTGGATCGTGACCATGGTGAGCAGGAAACCGACCGCCACCTGTATCGTGAGAGCCGTCCCTACGGCGTGTGAGGGTGATACCTCGGTGACGAGGGCGCTGAACTGGGCCGAATCCGCGATGACGAAGAAGCCCCACACGAGCGCGAGGGGAACCAGGAGAAGCAAGCTGGATCCGAAGAACAGGCCCGCCAGCAGGGCGCACGTCCCGCTCGCGGAGAGCGCCCGGATGGTGAGCCGCTCGCGTCCCACGCGATCGGCCACCCGGCCTCCCCACACGCAGGCGGGTCCGCCCACGGCGATCGCGGCGAAGGCGATCAGCTTGACGGACGTCGAATACTCGCCGGTCCAGGGGACGCCCGCCCGCGCCGCGGAGCTGGCCGCGAGGAAGGCCACGATCCACGTCCAGAACGCGTACAGCTCCCACATGTGGCCGAGATATCCGCCCGTCGCGAGCCGCCATTCGCGGTCACGAAACACGGTTCCGACGAGCCCCCAGCTGAACGGCCGGCGCTCGAACGCGTAGGGCCCGTCACGGTACGCGACCGCGACCAGCAACGCCGCCAGGAACGCGCTGCCCGTGGTGCTCCACACCACGAACCCGGCGCCGGCTCCGCCGATCGCATCGACCAGGTAGGGGAACGCCTTGCCCACCGTGAGTGCCCCCACGACGGCTCCGATCGCCAGGCCACGGTTCGCGCGGAACCAGGTGGCGGCCATCTTCATTCCCGGCGGATAGACTCCCGCGAGGAAGAAGCCGGTGGCGAACCGGAGCCCCAGAGCCATGCCGAACCCGCCGGCCACGAGAAGGGAAGCGTTGGCGAGGCCTGCCAGCACGGCGGAGACGGCAAAGAAGCGCCGGCTGGGAATCACGTCGGCCAGGTTGAGGAGGGCGGCCACGATCGTGCCCGCCACGAAGCCGAGCTGCACCGTGGTGGTCAGCCAGCCAGCCTGCGCCACGCTGAGTCCCCATTCGGAGCGCAGGTGCGGCGCCACCGCGCTCGCCGCGAACCATACAGACATCCCGAAGAGCTCGGCTGCCGACAGCAGGGCGAGCATGCGCCAGGCCCGTCCGCTCCGCTCCTGTCTGTGGTCCGCACTCTCCATGCGATCTCCCGCCCGGTCCGCGATCTGCGATGCCGACGCCACACAACATCGCACGACGGGCCAGTGGTTCCGCAAGGTCGCGGAGCGGCGAGCTACGGCGCGATAAGCAGGATCACACCCGCGGCCAGGGCCGCCACGATGGTCACGCCCATGAGCGCCTTGCTCAACCAGCCGAGACCCCAGCGTGATGCGCACAGGTAGAGAAGCGCCTCCGCGGTCGAAAAGCCCGGGGTATCGTTTCTCATGGCCAGGTTCACTCTTCGCCTCCGGAAACCGAGGACAGCTCTCCACGCGGTTCGGGAGCCGTCAGCACCTCGTAATGCGTCACGTGCGGCTCGAGCTCCAGAAGGAAGCTCTCGTCCTCGGGGTAATAGCGGGCTCGCTCGATGTCCTCGCCGGCAAACGCCCGGATATCCTCCCTGGTGCGCCACAGCGAGATCATGATGAAGTGTGCCAGGTCTCCTTCGAGGCGCCGCAGCACGTAGACGCCCCGGTTCCCATCCGTCGCCTTCAGGCCGGGGACCCCCGTCTCCAGCAGATAATCGAAGTAAGCCGCGGCCTTCTCGGCGGGCACGGCTCCATGCCATTGGCGCGCGATCATTCGTCTATCCTCGTCACGGGTCGGTGTACGCTCAGAGCCTCGAGACCTTGACTTTCCAACATAACCATTTAAACTCTGATTACTGGTTATAGTATACGGGTCCACGTATAACCTGTCAAGGGTACTATAGTGGTTATGTCAGAAGCGGCCTTCGAGTTCGACCTGTCGGGCGGGAGCCTGTGTCTGGACTTCGTCAACACGCTGAGCGACCGGAACGGCGAGCCCGAGGAGCACCTGAACGCCTATGCGGACGTGCTGGACTTCGCGCTCCAGGCCGGCGGAATGCCGGCGGACGAGGTCGAGGAGCTGGCCGTGGAAGCGGCGCCGGATCCCGATCACGCGTCGCGCGTGACCGCTGCCGCGATCGATGCTCGCGAAGTGATGTTTCGGATCTTTCACGCGATCGCGGAGAACGAGGTCCCGGACGACGCCGACCTCGAGGCCCTGAACGCGGTGCTCGTGGAAGGTTTGGCGAAGGCCCGGCTGGTGCGGGAAGGAGATGCGTATCGCTGGTCCTGGACCGGCGAGTGCAGCTGCCTCGAGCGGCCGCTGTGGCAGATCGCTCACTCGGCGGCCGACCTGCTGGCGTCGGGTCAGCTGGATCGCGTCAGGCTATGCGGCTCCGACACGTGCGAATGGCTGTTCCTGGACGGCAGCCGCAACCGCAGCCGCCGCTGGTGCGACATGAGCACGTGCGGCAACCGGGAGAAAGCCCGCAAGCACTACCGAAAGACCAGGAAGAGCGCCGACTGACCCCGGGGGGTCAGCCGACGCTCTCCAGAAGCGCGTCAGGCTTCCTTCGGCTTGAGCAGCTTGTTGTACAGCCAGGCGAAGATCGCCCCGGCGATCGCTCCATCCACCAGCGCGTACAGCGTGCCGTTGATCACCGAGCCGAAACCGCCGGGAGCGTATCCCGGGTACACGGAATCCATGAACCCGAGGAATGCCACTCCGTATCCGGGCCAGACCTGGTTGGCAAGCGCGATGGAGAAGCAGGCGATCGCCCAGAAAATGCCGCAGGTGAGTGCCATCGTACGGATGCAGAAACGCATGTGAGCCTCCCACGCGTGAGGAAAGGTCCCGCTCCCCTCCGCGGGACCCGCACAACATATCCTGGAGACCCCTCAGACCGCAGCCAGCGCCGCCGTGAAGTCGTCCACCAGGTCCTGTGTGCCCTCGATTCCGACCGATACCCGGATCAGCCCATCCGCCACGCCGACCTCGCGTCGCTCCTCCGGCGTGAGACCGGCATGCGAGGTGGCGGCGGGCATGGTGACGAGGCTCTCGACGCCTCCGAGACTGGGAGCGACGATCGGGATCGTGACCGCCTCCTCGAATCGCTTCGCCGCTTCCGCGCCACCGGATAGCTCTAAGCTGAGCATGCCTCCGAACCCATCGAACAGCTTCGTGGCCCGCTGGTGGCCGGAGTGGGAATCGAGCCCCGGGTAGTTGACCCCGGCCACCGCCGGGTGCGCTTCGAGCGCCCGGGCCACCGCCAGGGCGCTCTCGTTCTGCTGCCGGACCCGAACGCCGAGCGTCTTCAGGCCCCGGTGCAGCAGGAAGCATGCGTGCGCGTCGAGCGATCCGCCCAGGAAGTGCGTCATCTTCTTGACCCTGGCCACCAGGTCGGCTCGCCCGATCACGGCTCCGCACACGATGTCGGAGTGACCGTTCAGGTACTTGGTGCCGCTGTGCAGCGACAGGTCGAAGCCGATCTCGGGCGGCCGGAAGTTGATGGGGCTGGCGAACGTATTGTCGATCACGGAGATGAGCCCGTGCTCCCGCGCGAACGCAACGACGGCTTCCAGGTCGGCCACCTGGATCAGCGGGTTGGTGATCGACTCGACGTAGATCATGCGCGTCTCGGGTCGCAGCACCTCGGCCCACGTGTCGGGACGCTCGCCGTCCACGAAGTCACGCGTCAAACCGTGCCGCTCAAACTCCCGCCGTGCGTAGTCGTACGTGCCCCCATACAGGCAGTCCTGGAAGATCACGTGATCGCCGGCGGAGAGCAGGGAATGGAAGATCGTGGTGATCGCGGCCATCCCGCTGGTGAGGACGAGCCCGGCCTCCGCTCCCTCGAGGGCGGACAGCTTGGCGCCGAGCACCGTGTGGTTCGGCGAGTTGCTGAGGCGCATGTACTTGATGTCATGGTAGCCCTCGCCCTCCACGGACTCGAAGTTCGCGCACTGGAATATCGGCAGCGACACCGCGCCCTCGATCCCCGGCCGGATCTCGCCGGCATGGATGAGCTGCGTGTCGATCGAGCCCTGTCGCTTCGTCATGCGTCTCCCTCCCGTACGGTTTCCGTCTTCGCGTGCGGGAGATTACACGGTCGGAGCGGTCGTGGGCCAGCCCGCCGCGCCTGCGTATACTGGAGTCGCGACACGTGTCCCGATCCATTCGCAGAGGCGACGCATGAACGAATCCGGGCCGGAAGCCACGACCCAGGCCGACGAAGCCGTTTGGGACGCGCTTCCCGAGATGCCGCCGCCCGTGTACGGGATCGACGAGCGGCCTTCCAGCCGGTGGGAGACCGTTCTGTACGGCTGGCAGCACACCCTGGTCGACATTTCGCCCTTCGTCCTGCCCCTCGCCGTGGCCACCGCCCTGGGAATGACGGCTGTCGATGCGGGCCGTTTCATCAACTTCTGCCTGTTCTCCATGGGCGTCGCCACGCTCATCCAGACGACGATCGGAAACCGGCTTCCGATCATCCAGGGACCCTCGGCCACGCTTACGGGCACGCTCGCCCCGGTTGCCGCGCAGCTCGGGCCGGCGGCCATGTGGGGCGCCGCGTTCGCCGGTGGGCTGGCGGAGATGGTGTTCGGAGCGTCCCGCGCCCTCGGGGCCCTGCGGCGCCTGTTTCCGCCCGTCGTCGCCGGCGTCGTTGTACTCACGATAGCCCTGGCGCTGGGAGACGTGGCCATCCGCCTGACCGTGGGTGATGGGAGCGCCGGCAACCTCATGCTCGGAGCATCGGTTATCGCCCTCATCCTGTTCATCCAGTTCAGGCTGGGCGGTGTGTTCCGGGGGATCCTGGCACGCGGGGCGATCTTCTTCTCCATCTGGATCATGGGTCTCGGGGTCGGTGGCGCGCTCGGCATGGTGGACTGGGGACTGGTGGCCGAGCGCCCGTGGCTGGCCATGCCGGCCCTGTTTCCCTACGGAGGCCCCGGCTTCGGATGGGAGTTCGGCGTCGCCGCCGTACTGGCGGTACTGGCAGGCTACTTCGGTTCGATGGTGGAGTCGCTGGGGGACTACGCGGCCACGGCGGCCGTAGCGGGCGAGAACTACACGGTCCGCCACATGAACCGGGGGATCTTCGCCGAAGGGCTCGGGAGCGCCCTGGCCGCCTGTTTCGGAGGCCTTCCGTGCACCAGCTACACCCAGAACGTGGGAATCATCGCGACTACGCGGGTCGCGAGCCGGCTCGTCGTTCAGGTAGCGGCGGTGTTCCTCCTCCTGTACGGCCTGAGCCCCAAGTTCGGGGCGCTGCTCGTGGCCATGCCGCGCCCGGTCCTGGGCGGCGTGTTCATCCTGGTGTGCGGCATGATCGCCGTCTCGGGAATCCGCCTCCTCGCTGCCGCGAAACCGACTGCCGGTAACAACGCGGTCGCCGGGACCACTCTCGTCATCGCCATCGGACTGCCCGTGTACGCGCGGTACGTGCTCGGCTCGGAGTGGCTCGACTCCCTGCCTGCGTTCGCGAGCCTCGTGGTGGCCAACCCGGTCGTACTGGCCGTCCTGCTCGGAGTCGGCCTGCACGCGATTCTGAACCTGGCGGCCCGCCGCGAAGGGGAGACGGGCGAGGGGGGCTGAGTCGTCAGGCCCTCAGGCGGCGCCGCCGATACCCACGGGACCGCGCGTGATCGCCGTCAACTCGTCGATCGTGTCGAACTGCTTGGCGCTCATGTCGGAGAGGGCGGGATGGGCCTTCACGGCCCCGGCGAGCGGCCCTTCGAGATAGGCATCGAGCGAAGCCTGATCGTCGAACACATAAATTCCCCCCGCTTCATTCCGGGCCTCGTCCATGAGCCAGATCTTCCACTGGAGCCCCGGCACCTGGGCGAAGTCGCTGGCCAGCGGCGACACGACCGCCTTGTACTCGGCCGCAGAGACGCTGAATTGGAAGTTGAGCTGCAGAATTCTGGCGGACATGTTCCACCTCCGATGGAAGACAGGCACGTCAGGAGGGGGAACCGGCGGAGCCCAGGGTAACCTGAAGTAACCTACCGTCCACCGGGGCGCCGGGCGAACCGGAGCGGCTCAGCGCCGGAGCACCCCGTCGTCGATCGCCGCGCGCCTCCACCGAGTGGCGAGCTCCGTGCCCTTCACGCCGGCCGAATCCCCCGAGGCGTAGACCACCTCGTACATTTGATACTGGTCGCGCGCGCCCGTCTCGGGATCTTCGGGCGCCGTGGTCCGCGCTCCGTAACGCTCCACCCGCTGCCGGATTCCCTGCAGTTGCCGGACGGCCATGATCGAGTCGATGATGCGGAAGACGAGGAGGGAGAATCCGGCGGCCGCTCCAGCCGCGTCGCCCGACATTCGGATGATGAGCCTTGTTCCCGCGCCATCCGGCTGGACCTCGATATCGACGACCAGGCGGGCAGTCGCCCCGGCGAAGCGAACTCCATCTACCCACCACGCCAGCCCCAGGCCGGGATCCAGGTGGCGCAGGTATCCGATCGCCGCGGCGTCCCCCAGCAGGGGCTCCGGAATCCAGGATACGATGTGGCGTGCCGACGTCTTGCGGCCGTTGTCCAGCCACTCGACGCTGTACCACCCGGCGCCTCGTCCCAGCTGGGCCAGCCATGGCCACACGATCTCCGGCGGCGCGCTCAGTGAGATCGCGCGGGTCATGACGACCCGTGCGGCCGGGCCGTCCTCAAGCCACGCGTCGCCCGGCATCCGGCGCGAGCGCTCCTCGGGAGTGGAGCCCCAACGGGTGCCCCAGCGAATGAAGAGAAACAGCGCCACGAGTCCGGCCGCGGCGAGACCGATGATCAGTATCACGTAATGCAAGACCACTCCCCGACGGGCTCAGGTTCGGTAGCGGGCGGGCTCTCGACTCAATGT
>JBDHFS010000067.1:0-12492 GCA_039590285.1 Gemmatimonadota bacterium | reverse complement strand
ACGGCCTCGTGGCTCGGCAGCAGGTCGAACGCATTGGGTCCGAGCAATGCGCCGGCCAGGAGGTATCCTATAAGCGGACTCTGCCTGAAACGCTCGCACAGCGCGCCGAGAACGATGGCTGCGGCGAGCAGTATCAATATGTCCAGCAGTCCTGCCCAAAGATCCATAGCTGCCCGTCCTCCAGGGGTTCGCGAGTCGGTGGCCGGCTCGGGGCCGCTGTAGCGCCTCCTTGTGCCCATTCTTTTGCCCAAGGACCCGAGCGTACATGGATTGAAGCAGCGTAACCTATTGTGATTATTGAATGACCGGGGTGGGGATCGAACCCACGACCTACGGATTAAAAGTCCGTTGCTCTGCCAACTGAGCTACCCGGTCTGCATGTCGTGCGACAACCTCTGTGCTCGCAATTGCTCTGCCCTGTCGTGACGCAGTCACGACCTTCCGAGCGCGGAGCGCGAGGACTACTGAGCTACCCGGTCCATCATATGCTTCCACAACCTATGTGCTCCCTGTTGCTCTGCCCTGTCGTGACGCAGTCACGACGTTCCGCGAACGGAGTGAGCGGACTACTGAGCTACCCGGTCTTGGAGCTTGTTTGATGCCATGATACCCGCGCCGAGTTCTTCTCTCAATCCCGAGGACGTACTGTTCGCAGATCGAAATGCGACCCTCGCAGGTGTTAGCCGCAGGCCTCCGAAGCCACGCCCCGCCTTTCGGAGCTCCAAGCCGCGAGACCTGGAGCCGCACGAGCGCCCCGTAGAGCGGCCTCCGAAGACCCCTGCGCGCAACCCACCGTATTCCTTCGCCAACCCTGCTAGCCAAGAACACCCCTTTCACGTACCGTGGTGGCGGCTGGGGCAGGAATCCGACACGTGAGACCATGGAGAACCATGCGGGACGCTCCGTTTGGAAACAACGAGTGGGCGCTGATTCTGGGCGGCTCGAGCGGATTCGGGCTGGCCACCGCGCACAAGCTCTCCGAGCACGGGCTGAACATCTGCGTCGTCCACCGGGATCGGCGCGGGGCGATGAGCCGTATCGAACCCGAGTTCGAGAAGATCCGCGAGCGCGGCGTCTCCCTGGTGACGTTCAACCAGGACGCCCTGAACGAGGACAGTCGGAGCGAGATTCTCGACGGCCTCGCCGAGCGTCTAACCGATGATGGGGGCAGGATCCGCCTCGTTCTCCACTCCATCGCCTTCGGCAACCTGAAGCTCATAGGCCCCGAGGCCCCCTCCGTCGCCGACGCGCGCGCCACCCTGGCCCGGGAACTCGGAATTGATGAAGAGGGCCTCGCCGGGATCGCCGACCGCGTGTTCGAGGAGGGCGTGGACGGCGTCCAGGGGATCGCTTCCCCACCCCGATACGCACAGGATCTCTTCCTGGAAGACGAGGATATGGTCCGCACCATCTACGCGATGGGCACCAGCCTTCTCACCTGGACACAGGACGTCCTGGCCAGGGGGATGTTCGCCGCCGACGCCCGCGTGCTGGGGATGACGAGTGAGGGCAACCAGGTGGCCTGGAAGGGTTACGCCGCTGTGGCCGCCGCAAAGGTCGCCTTGGAGTCCGTCTCCCGCTCGATCGCCGTTGAGATGGCCCACTTCGGCATTCGCTCCAACATCATCCAGGCCGGTGTTACAGATACTCCGGCCCTGCGCCTGATTCCGGGAAACGAGCATCTCAAGGCTCAGGCCCGCATCCGGAACCCGTTCGGTCGGCTCACCACGCCCGAGGACGTGGCCAACGTCATCTACCTTCTCTCACTGCCGGAGGCGGCCTGGATCAACGGGGCGATCATCCGGGTCGACGGCGGCGAGCACATCTCGGGACTGACGCGATGAGTCTTTACCTCCATGGCCTTGGTCACTTCCATCCCGAGAACGAGATCACGAACCAGTTTCTCACCGATCTGGACATCGGCACGAATCAGGAGTGGATAGAGGAGCGGGTCGGAATCGAAGCCCGGCGTACCGTGCTTCCGCTCGACTACATTCGCCAGACTCGCAACCTCGACCCCACGCAGGCGCTCGATGCCGCCATATACTCACACGCGGAAACGGGACGGCGGGCCTCGGAGATGGCGCTGGAGCGCGCTGGCCTGGAGAAGGAGGACGTCGGCATGCTCATCGCCGGCTCCTGCTCGCCCGACATGATGTCTCCCGCGGACGCCTGCACGGTCGCCGCGGCGCTGGAGATGGAGATCCCGGCCTTCGACGTGAACTCGGCCTGCACGAGCTTTCACGTGGCCATGTACATGCTCTCGATGATGCGGCCCGAGGCCCTGCCGGACTTCGTCCTCATGGTCACTCCGGAGAGCCTCACTACCGCCGTCGACTACACAGACCGGGCGGCGGCCGTGCTGTGGGGCGATGGCACCACAGCCGCCATCGTCTCTACGCGGGTTCCGTCCCGCATCGAGATCCTGGCGAACAGCCTCGAGTCCAGCCCGGCGGGACACGACAAGGTCGTGGTGCCGCACTTTGGCCATTTCTGGCAGGAGGGACGGACCGTCCAGATGTTCGCCATCAAGAAGACGGTGCGCATCCTCCGACGGCTTCAGAAATCCTTCGACGACCCGGAGCGCAACCTCCATTTCGTCGGGCACCAGGCCAACCTCCGCATGCTCGAAGCGGTGTGCCGCCAGTGCGACCTCGAGGAAGACAGGCACCATCACAACGTCGTCGACTTCGGGAACACCGGGGCGGCGGGCGCCCCCGGAGTGATCTCGATGAAATGGGACGCCTGGACCGATAGGGATGATATTGCGGTTATCGGTGTCGGCTCCGGGCTGTCGTGGTCGGGGCACGTGCTCCGCTTCGGGGAGTCGCCATGACGTATGACGAGTTCGTAGAGCGGTCGCACTTCACACGTGAAGAGGTGCTGGCCATGGCGTATGGGCGCCTGGTCGAAGATGGGCCCGAGGAGTGGGAGGCCCGTCTCCCACTGCCACCCATGTTGATGGTGGATCGGGTCACGGAACTCACGCGGAGGAAGGCCAGGGGACGCCTGGTCGCCGAACGCGATGTCCGCCTGGACGACTGGTTCTTTCACTGCCATTTCCTTGGGGATCCGGTTCAACCGGGTTGCCTGGGGGTGGACGCTATCTGGCAGCTGCTGGGACTCTACTGCGCGTGGAACGGGGCTCTCGGCACCGGGAGAGCCCTGGGCTGCCAGGAGGTGGAATTCTCCGGCCAGATCCGGCCGCACGACGGAGTCGTCCGCTACGAGATCGACATCGTGCGCTACCAGGAGCTCCCGTCTTCGGGTTCCGCCATCGCCCTCGGCGACGCGAAAGTGCTCGTGGATGACCAGGAGATCTACGAGATCAAGCGGGCCAAAGTTGGCGTCTTCCGCGATATCGACTATCCCGACTATCCGTTTGCCTCCCGGCACTCACGTGGAGGCAGGCTCGCCGAATGAGGGGCGTTTCCCTAGCACCGGATGACGTGCTCGCGCTCCTTCCCCAGCAGGAGCCCTTCCGGTTCGTGAACGAGATCCTGGAGGTGTCCGAGGATCACATCGTGGCGCGCCATATTTTCCCGTCCGACGCGTACTTCTATGAGGGTCACTTTCCCGGCAATCCCGTCACGCCGGGCGTCATCCTCCTGGAATGCCTCGCACAGGTGGGAGTCGTAGCGCTGGGCATCTACGCGGTAGCGCTCGAGGGAGGGCGTGAAGCGGTCGAGGGCCGGGTGGCGCTCTTCGCCGACGCGCATGTCGATTTCTCGGGCGTCGTGAAGCCGGGACAGCGTGTTACCGTTTCGGCCAGGAAGATATTCTTCCGGCGTGGCAAGCTGCGGTCAGAGGCCGCGATGCACCTGGACGACGGAACACTGGTATGTTCCGGGACTATCTCCGGCATGGTGGTGGCCGGATGAGCGCCCGCTCCGGGAAGACCGACGCTGGTAATAGGAGGATGTGAATGAGCCGCCGTGTCGTGATCACCGGCATGGGCGTCGTGGCCCCGAACGGCACGGGCCTCGAGGCCTACGAGCAGGCCCTCCGCGCGGGAAGTTCAGGGATCCGTCACGTTCCCCAGTTGGACGAACTGAACTTCGGCTGCACGCTTGCCGGCGTCCCTCAGGGCGTGGAAGAGATCGCCGCCCGGTACTTCGACGAAGACGAGCTCCTCGCCATGAACTCCAGCCACCGCTTCGGCTGCATCGCGGCGGTGGACGCGTGGACCGATGCCGGCTTCGAGCGGCCCGAGCATGACGACGATCACGTCTTCTGGGATGCCGGCGCGGTGATCGGCACCGGCATCGGCGGCGTCGACACGATCGGTGAGAGGATCGTCCCCCTGGTGGATTCCGGGCGCGTGCGGCGCCTGGGAAGCACGATGGTCGAACAGACCATGGGAAGCGGCGTCTCCGCCCGGGTCTCCGGACTTCTGGCCCTCGGCAACCAGGTCACGGCGAACTCCAGCGCGTGCAGCACCGGTACGGAGGCGATCATCGAAGGGGCGATGCGGATCCGGGCCGGGCTGGCGGAGCGGATGCTGTGCGGCGGGACCGAAGGCGCGAGTCACTATATCTGGGCCGGTTTCGACTCGATGCGGGTGCTGTGCCGCAAACACAACGACGAGCCGGAGAGGGCATCTCGCCCCTTGAGTGCGTCGGCATGCGGTTTCGTTCCCGGAAGTGGAGCGGCCATTCTCCATCTCGAGAGCCTGGAGAACGCCCAGGAGAGAGGGGCCCGGATATACGCGGAGGTGCTGGGTGGCGCCCTCAACTGCGGGGGGCATCGCAGTGGCGGCAGCATGACGGCCCCGAACCCGGTCAGTGTGCGCCGGTGCATCCGCCAGGCGGTGGACGATGCGGGAATCCATCCGCCCGAGATCGACCTCATCAACGGCCACCTCACGGCGACCGGAGCCGACCCGAGCGAGGTGGCGGCGTGGGCCGACACTCTGGAAGCGACCGCCGAGACGTTTCCGGTCATCAACTCGACGAAGTCCATGATCGGCCACGGCCTCGGGGCGGCGGGAGCATTGGAGTCGGTCGCGTGTATCCTGATGCTTCGTGGGGGCTTCGCGCACCCTTCTATCAACTGCGAGGACGTCCACCCGGAGATCGAACCATACGCCGGCTCGATCCCCCAACGGCTACGAGAGATGCCGGAGCTGCGCACGATCATCAAGTCGGGCTTCGGCTTCGGCGATGTCAACGCGTGCGTGATCTTCCGCACGTGGGACGAGTAGTGTATTAGTAATTCATCTGACGCTTTCACTACCGACAGGAGAGAGAGCTGGATGTCGAGAGATGAGATCTTCGCAAAGGTCATGGAGATCATCGGCCGCTATGCGAAGAACAAGGAGGCCCTCGAGGGAGCGTCGGAGGAGACGAACATCCTCGAAGATCTCAAAGTGAACTCGGCCCGGTTGGTGGACGTCATCCTCGACTTCGAGGACGAATTCGACATCGAAGTCGCGGATGAGGACGCCGACGCCGTGAACGTGGTCGGCGACGCCGTGGCACTCATCGAAGAGAAGATTGCCTGATCGCACCCCCCTGCCGGTGACAGACATCCCCGTCCGGACGCGGGTGGCCCTGTGGGTCCAGCGCGAGGTGGGGAGGGTACTGTCCCTCTTCTGGATCCCGGCCAGCGCTTTCGCCTTGCGGTTCGTCATGCGCTACCGGATCAGGAACGCCTCCCGCCTGCGGAGGCGATTCAGGGAACTCGTGCGCGAGAGCGACGAGCCCATCCTCATCTGCGCGAATCACCTTACCATGTTGGACTCGATGCTGGTGGCGTGGGCCCTCGGGGGAAGCTGGTGGTATGTCTTCAACTACCGCTGGATGCCGTGGAACCTCCCGGAGTATCGCAACTTCGCGGCCCTGTGGTTTGGCCGGGCGGCCGTCTGGATCACCAAGTGCATCCCTATCAAGAGAGGGGGCCGCCGGGAAGAAGTCTCGAGCGTTCTGAAGCGAGTCAAGTACCTGCTCTCACGCGGCGAGACGGCCCTCATCTTCGCCGAAGGTGGCCGCAGCCGGACGGGGAGGATACAGCTCGACTCGATCGCCCACGGGATGGGACGTCTCGCCAGCTCCGTTCGCGACTGCCGCGCCCTGGTCGTCTACCTCCGCGGTGACCGTCAGAAGACCTGGAGCACGGTCCCGGCTATCGGAGACTCCTTCTACGTGGATTTCGAGATCTTCCAGCCTCACTCGGAACGAACGGGCATGCGGCGTTCGCGTGAGTACGCACAGCAGATCGTGGACCGCCTGGTCTGCATGGAAGAGAAGTACTTTGCTCGTCGGTAACGACGTGGTCGACCTCCGGGATCCGGAGAACCAGCCGGGGGCCATCCACCCGCGCTTCGACGAGCGCGTCTTCACACGGTATGAGAGGGCGCGTATCCTCGCCGCGACCTCGCCTCACCGGATGCGCTGGGCGCTGTGGGCGGCCAAGGAAAGCGCCTACAAGGTGGCCCGTAAGATCGACTCCCGCATCTATTTCTCCCCACGGGCTTTCGCGGTTCGGATCCCTGGAGGGGAGATCGAAGCGCACCAGGCCCTTCTCGCCGAGGCAGATCATGCCGTGGGCCGCTTCCACGTGTGGCTGGAAGGCACCGAAGAGTGGGTGCATGCCGTGGCATCCATCTCCGGAGCCGGCCTCGCGAAAGCCGGCTGGGAGCTGCGCTCGCTCGGATCCGCCGCAGCGCGGCGAATGCCGGGACTGGATGCCAGCGCCCGGGTCAGGCAGATGGCTCGCTCGGCGGTGGCCTCAGCCCTTTCCATCGTCCCTTCCGACATCGTCATCGCCGCGGCGTCGAAGCGGGTGCCGCGGGTCTGGTGGCGAGGACGGAAGCTGGCGATCGACGTCTCGCTGTCCCATCACGGGCGGTTCGTGGCCTGCGCCTGGGGCCGCGTCGCCGAGAGCGTATCCGGCCGGCGGCTCGCCGGTGAGCGGCGGATCTGACGCGCGTCAGCGCTCGGACAGCTGCTTCTCCAGCCGCCGGACCTTCTTCCGTAGATCAGCGAGCTTCTGCATGACCGCCGTATTCCTCAAATACGAGGAATACGGCTCAGCCGGCGTACCGGCATAGATTCCGGGTCGATCGATATCCTCGCTGACGCCCGCTCGACGCACCAGGAACACGTCGTTGCAGATCTTCAGGTGCTCCAGCACCCCGACCTGACCGCTGGCGACGACCCGATCGCCGATCTTGGTCGACCCTGCCACGATGAAGCCGGCGGTGAGCAGACAGTCCTGGCCGATCTCGACGTTGTGGGCGATGTGACAGAGATTGTCCAGCTTGGTGCCGGCGCCGATCCGGGTCTCGCCATAGGTCGCGCGATCGATGCAACAGCCTGCTCCGATCGAGACCCTGTCGGCGATCACCACGCGACCGAGCTGCGGGATCCGATGGCTGCGCCCCTTCTCGTCCTGGGCGAATCCATAGCCCTCGGCGCCAATGACCGCGTTGGACTGGACGATGGCGTCGTCACCGATCCGGCAGTCGTAGCCGATGGTCACGTTGGGGTGAATGATCGATCGATCGCCGATCACGGCGCCGTGCTCGACGACGGAGCCCGCCATGATGGCCGTTTCCTTTCCCACCCGAACTCCCTTGCCGAGAACCACCTGCGGGCCGATCCGACTGCCGGCTCCGATCTCGCAGTCGGTCGAAATCACGGCCGAAGGGTGGATTGCCGGCCACTCCGAATCGAGCACGTCGCGATCCACATATCGCTGCGAGATCAACGCACGGACCAGTTTGACGTTGGGGGCGATGAGAAGGGCCAGGTCCGGCAGCGTCGACAACTGCTCGTGTAGTGCCGGATGCGTGACCACGGCCGAGGGCCGGCGGGCCCGGACGATCTCGACTCCTCGTTCTTCGGCCACGAAGACCAGATCCCCCGGACCACAGTCTTCGAGGGCAGCGATCCCGGAGAGAGAGACATCCTCGCCTTCCATCACCGTCAGGAGACCGGTCGAGCCGAACTCGTCGAAGATCAGAGATGCCTGGGTATCCACGTCCTCTCCTTGCGTTGGCTCGAATGGATCCGCGTCCCTCCCGGACAGCGAGCTTCGTCCCGTATCGTGGTTGACCAGCGGCGAGTATAGCCGGCGCTCACCGGTCCGTCACGCGCCGGCGCAGAAGCGTGGGCTCGAGGTCCTCCCTGCGCAGGACCCGAGTGCGCTCCCTCTCCTCGCGCAGGCAGGACGAGTGGCACACCAGGCCCTGCACCGCCGGATAGACGAGCGGGCACACAGGCACGAGTTCCACGGCGTCTCCGTGCACGACGGGCGTGTGGCAGATCGGACACGCTTCCGAATACTTCCCTTCGAGCAACTCCGGCATCACTCCTTCGATCGTGCGCGAACCTCCGGTCACGCTTAAGCTTGGTACAGGCGAGCCCCCCCAGCAACAAACCCGGAGGTTTGGATGTCCATCCCGCCGATGGGCGGCGGTCCGGATAGCTTGATCGACTTCCACCACGACTGCCAGGCCGCCCTGCGGCGGATCGAGGGTCTGATCCGGCGCACACCTGTCGAGTACTCGCCCGTCCTGAGCGACATGACCGGCGCGAGGGTGCACCTGAAGCTCGAGAATCTCCAGGTCACTGGATCGTTCAAGATTCGGGGTGCAGCGAACGCGCTGCTCTCGCTGGAGGCGGGCCAGCGGGCGGTGGTGGCCGCATCATCCGGGAACCACGGAATGGCCATCGCCCACGCCGCTGCCGTCACCGGCTCCCGGGCCCTGATCTTCGTGCCGGACACCGCGGCGTCATCCAAGCTTCGGGCGATCGAGGCGATGGGCGCCGAGCTGTGTCGGGTGCAGGGCGATCCGGTGGAGGCGGAAGTCATGGCCCGCCGGCACGGGGAGCAGCACGGGCTCCCGTACATCTCCCCGTACAACGATCCGAACGTGGTGGCCGGCCAGGGGACCCTGGGCGTCGAGCTGCACGGAGACCTGCCGTTCATCGACGTCCTGCTCGCCTCCATGGGCGGTGGCGGTCTGGTCTCGGGCGTTGGTGGCTACCTCAAGACGGTGCGTGACACGCGGGTGGTCGCGTGCTCACCCGTCAATTCAGCCGTCATGCACGAGTCGCTGCAGGCCGGCCGCGTACTCGACCTTCCCTCTCTCCCCACGCTTTCGGACGGCACGGCTGGAGGGGTCGAGCGGGATGCCATCACGTTCGACCTGTGCCGGGAGGTCGTGGACGACTCCCTCACCGTCTCGGAGGACGAGATCCGCGAGTCCATGCGCCTGGTGATCGGGAGTCATCACACGCTCGTCGAGGGGGCCGCGGCGGTGGCCGTCGCGGCATTCCTACAGACGCGGGATCGGTGGGTGGATCGGGATGTCGTGATCGTGCTGTGCGGCGCCAACGTCGGCCCGGAAGTCCTGAAAGGCGTGCTCTAGGCTCAGCGCTCAGGCTTCGGTGGTCCGGTGCGTCGCTCCGGGCCGGACCGTGTGCCACATCTGCAGCAGTCCCTTGTAGCGACGGCGGAACTCCGCGGGATCCTGCGCGATCGTCTCCGCCGTGAACCGGGGAAGCACCGACTCCAGGTGATTCTCCATCTCATCCTCGGTCACCCAGTCGCGCGACAGGTACTGGAGGACGAGGTGATAGTCGGGCTCGTCCCCCCGCGCGATGAAGCGGAACGACACGCTGTACGGATCGAAGTGAAACACCCGCAGCCATTCGGTTGGCGCGTGCGCCGGGCGTGCGCGCGTCTCCCACCCATCCGGAAGCGGTATCACCTCCGCCGGGGACTCGACCACGACGGGCAGGTCCAGCTCGGACCGCGTGGCTTCCAGGGCGCGCCGAAACACGGGTCCGTCCTCCAGAGGGTCGTCGGCCTCCATCGTCAGCTCGATGAAGCTGGCCCAGCGACGCCACCCCTCGAGAAGCTGGCTGGTCTCGCCCACCAGGAACACGCGGCCGGGCCTGCCGCAGTGATGATCCAGGCGGGCCAGGAACCCGACCAGGGCATCGCGGTCAACCACCCGTGAGCTCATGCGCGCACCGCCGGTCCTGTCCGACTCTCGAGCCTACTTCTCCGACCGCCCGGCCGCCGCGTGACCGCGCTTGCCCGGGTAACGACGCTTTGGCGTCTTGTTGGCGTGGTCGACGACCCAGAAGCAGTACGAGTACGGGTACATCGTCTGAACGACGTGGAACGGCTCGTACTCGAACAGCCGGCGCATGGCCCACGCGAAACGGTACCGGGGATCCTCGGGAGTCATGATCTCGACGACGCAGTCCACCTGGTAGCTTACGAACACCGGCGAGTTGCCGGTCCACAGGACAGAGGCGTGCGGGTTCTTCGACAGGTTGCGGAACGTCTCGCCCTCGAAGATCTCCAGGAGCCCCAGTCGCTTCCAGTCGACGTGCTCGGGGTGGGCGTAGAATTCGCGCGCGGCGGCGAGCCTGAGGTCGCGTGTCTTGTTGACGGCGTGCGCCGGCAGCTTCACGATATCCTCAACCGCTCCCTCCACCACGGACAGGTAGTGTTCGATGTACTCGTCCTTCGGAGTGAATCCGACGCCCTTGTTGGCCAGGTTCGGAGTAAGCGATCCGTCGCTCCACGTGGCAACCACGGGAAGGTGGCCCGCATTGAAGGCGATGTATTCATCGCGCTCGATGGCGTCGTAGATGCTGTGCTTGTAGTCGAGCTGCCAGCGTACGAAGCCCTCAGGGAGCTCCTTGACCGCCAGCTCCCGGCCCTCGCCGTTCACCTGAAAGCGGGCGATTCCGTCGACTACTTGGACGCGCGAGTCGATGGTGGAGGCGTCTGGAGTACCGCTCATGTGTTCACCTCTTCGTGCAGTTCATACAGGTTTCACATTCGAATCCGCGGCGTGGCGGCGTGCTTCGGAACGGGTGCGGATCAGGGCTCGGCCCACAGGACGTCGTCGCGCAGCTTCTCGTGGAGCTGCGGGTGCGCGCGCCACAGGTATGCCCCCATCGAGCCCGCCGCGAGCAGGTTGCCCACCAGGATGGCCCACCACGCGAGCTCCTCCATGAGCCACGCGCCCAGCATGGCCACCATGAAGACCACGAACGTCTCGAACACGACGAACAGGATGATGAGGCCGAATACCAGCGGCGGAAACTTCTCCACCTGCGTCACCAGCGCCGAGATGATGATCCCGAAGACGATGAACGCCGCGACGTGGAACAGCGAGTATCCCAGCACCGTGTCGGGCGAGACCAGGACCGCATCCGCGGCCGAGACGCCGTACAGGAAGGCGGAGCCCAGGGCGGCGGGAGTGTAGAGCGGTCGCCCCACGACCGAGTCGAGGACGAGGAACCAGAGGGCCACTACGCCCGCTCCGATCAGGCCCGCCACGATCCCCTCCACGATGACGCGACTCCCGGTGGCCGCCGCGGAGTCTTGCGCGGCGTTCCGTTTGCGGTCGGCGCGATTCAGGTAGCTTACGATCGTGATGCCCGCCACCACGTTCCCGAAGAACACGATCGGCCACGCAGGAGCGTCCAGGATCCGCGCACTGGAGATCACGAGAGCGAGGTAGAACAGCATCGAGCACCCGAACAGCCCGTACGCGGCACCCACGAGCAGGTTGCGCGGAATGCCCGTGACCTCGATCACGACGGCCGCCAGCGTGCCCAACGCCATGAACGCGACGAAATGGAGCGCCGTGAACAGCGCGATGCGCATCGGCGCCGCCTGCAGCGTGTCCTGACCGAACAGGGCCCCCGACAGGAACGTGGGGGTGGCGAGCGGCTCGCCGCGGATGAGATCGAAGAAGAAGAAGAGGGCGATCAGCACGCCGCCGGCCAGGAAGCCGGCCATGATCCCCGATCTCAGTGACCTCGCGTCGATCTTCACGTCGCTACTCCTGTCTGGTCCGTCGGGGCGGTCGCCGCCGCCAACGCGGTTTCCTCATCGAGAAAACGCTCGACCTCTTCCCTGAGTGCCTTGCGCCTCGTGTACACGATTCCTCCGCCCACCACGACGAGCAGGAAGAAGGGCGTGACCATCATGAGCCCCATCCCCCACAGCCAGCCCTCGTAGACCCCGGAGCCCAGAGCCTCGATGCACGCGGGACACGCCAGGGCCATCAGCACGCCTGAAGGCACCTAGTACTCCAGCAGCACGATCAGCACGAGAAGCGCCGCCGGCAGCAACGGCGCGGCCGCGATGACGCGCAGGGCCCGGGACTCGTACTTGAGGTGCATGAAGTAGAGCGCCACCAGAAGCGCCTTCCACACGGCCAGGCCGAGGAGGGCGAGGATCGTGGCGCTGCGGGGCAGTCCGAGGAAGGCAACCCCTACCTCGATGACCGTCAGGACGGCCAGTGCTCCCCAGATGATCATGTATCTGGGCTGTTTGTGCTCCCCTTCGTTCACGCTTCCCTCCAGTCCCCTAGATCAGGTAGACGATGGTGAACAGCATGATCCAGACGAGGTCCACGAAGTGCCAGTACAGGCCGATGACCTCGACTCCCTCGTGGTCCTCCTGCGTATAGCCCCCCCGGAACGCCTTCAACGTCACCCAGGCCATGCAGAT
>JBDHFS010000066.1:0-12505 GCA_039590285.1 Gemmatimonadota bacterium | reverse complement strand
CAACCGTCCGCCTTCCAGTCTCGTCAGGATATGTAGCCGGCCCGTTCCTTCGTGCACGGTGTATTCCTCCATCAACTCCAGCCCGCCGTCCAGGCGCCGTTCGATTACCAGGGCCTCGTCCTCGAGCCAGGACCGGTACTCGATTTCCCGGTCGTCGCCGACGATCTCCTTCTGCGTTCGCCTGTCCACGAACAAAGTGATCTCCCGGTCGGGGTACACGATCACGACCGTCGAGTCATCCGTGCGGATGCTGAAGCTCTCCATGGCACGTCGAGCTTGAGCCATCCCCTGTTGCAGCGGGTCCGCGTCCCCGGCGCCGGGGAAGCGGCCCTGACCTCCCGGGGGCACGGCGCCCCTCATCACCGCCATTTGCTCCGCGGGGTCGTCGCTCAGCGCCCGGTTGAGCGTCCACGCCCCGGCCAACTCAGCGGGGGCCGAGGCTACCGCAGCCACCGCTTCCACTTCCTGACCGGAGGCCGTCGAGGCCCCCGCGGCGAGGATGAACGCCGCGGCCAGCGTCTGGCCGCGCCAATGCACGCGCATCATGCCCTCCGTTGCGGTATTACCCATCTGTTTCCGTCCGGTATCCTTCCTTCAGACCGCTTGAACGGGGAGCTTGTTCCGCGTCCCGCGAGCGGCCCGGCACATGAGATCATACAGGTTGGAGCGGCGGCACGGGAAATGCCCCTATCACGGCGGGCCGAATAGGCAACCTGAGCGGAGGCTATCCGACTTGAGTACAGCGGCATGCCCTATCTGTGGGCGTCCAGCTGGGCCAGATCGACGCTATTGCGACACTTGCGACTTCCAGGCACGTCCTCAGAAGACGCCTGGAACCGCTGTGCAGCTTGCGGCAAATCGTGCTGCATTTCGCAATAAAAGTCCGGAAGTCCGGATTTTTCTGGCGGTCTTCGTGATCGCCGCCATCACCACGACAGTGCTCGGAATGGGCGGACCTCTGGCTTTTCCCGCGATCCGTGAAAGCCTGGGGCTCGTACCGGCGGATGGATCGGGGACGGAGCAGTGGGGAGAGCTCCGCTGGGTGCACGTGGCGTCGAGAGTTCGAGCGAGCCGCACGACGGACAGTGATATCGTCGGACGGCTCGAGCCTGGCGACAGCGTTCGCGTGGACTTCGCGGGCGCCGGCTGGTACGCGGTGTTTCCGGCCGAGGCCGGATCGCGAACGGAGAACAAGGCGATCGGCTACGTCTTCGGACGCCTGCTGAAACAGGAGCGACCCAGAGAAGGATCCGGATCCAGCGGCGCCGGCGGATAGTCCGCGCCGGAAAGCCAGCGGTTCTGCCTCACCCGCCCGGCCCCGGCGGCATATCCTTCCGTTGGCTCCGCAGTCCGCCATCCGTCCGTCATCCTCGCCGTGAAGAGCTCTCTCCCTGACCGGCAACGCGCCTCCACAGAAGCAAGGCCGCGCCGGTCGCGGCGAGCGCTACCCCGGGAACGCCCAGGGCGAAGGCCGTGAGGCTCCACGCGTAGCTCGCCAGTTGGCCACCGGACAGCGCGCTCCATACCCACACCGTGGCCGGCAGAACGAGGAAGGCCAGACCGATCCTGAGCAGCAGTCCCGGCCCCCGGGCCGCAGGATCCCTTTCACCCTCCCCGGCGCTTCGCGCGATCCACAGGAGCAACAACCCGAATGTCACGAGGGCCGGCCCCTCGAACATCCAGCCCTGGACGCTCGCGCCAAACTCGCCTTCCGACGGCACGACCAGATTCCACGTGGCAAACAGGCCGAGCGAAGCCACGCACGAGCCGACCACGGCCATTGTCCAGCGAATCCATATTGCCATCGGAGTCCGCTCCTCGAGGAACGATGCGTTCTGCGGGAACAGCCAAGCTAGCACCGGGGGGAACCCGTCTGCACCGCGCTCGTGGACGGGCCCGGGCCCGTGGGCCGCCCCACATCGCCGACGGCCCTTGGACGCCACACCCCGGGTGTCCATTCCATCAGGCTTCCCTGGCGCCCGGGCTCGCGCATCGGGCGGCTCGGCGGCACGTGGTTCAACCTCGACTTCGGAGCTCGAGCAACCGGGGCCTGAGTCGCTCCGCCGTTTCGATCGCCGTCGCCACGTCCCGCAACTCCGTCACCATATCGCTCAGCTCATCGGACCGCGCCTCGGCCACGATGTGCGTCATGCTGGCACCGTGCCGTGACAGCGCCTGCTTCCCCAGTCGTTCCATCCACGTCGACAGACGCACGAGCCGCCGCATGGTCTGCTCGAAGTCCCGCGACCACCAGTCGAGGAGGTCCTCGGATCCTGCCCGAAGGTCTGGCCGCCGCTGCCTGACGCGGTCGAGCTCGGACGTCGGGATCCGCCACTCTCCGTCCTGTTTTCGAGCGGCGACGCTTCCCGAGCGAATCCAGTTGTAGACCGTATTGAAGTGGCGTCCGCTGAGGCGGGCGAACTCGTGAACGCCGAGTGTCTCTCGCATGGTCATGTTCCTTGTTGTTGTTGCTATTCATACTATACCACTACCCCTTCAAGTCAAGTCTCATCAACTCGTTGAAGGAAACAACGGTGGGAGAGGGAGGCGAGTGCACGGGGAGAGGAGCGAGGCGGGCCAGTCTCAGAAAGATCTCTTCCCGAGACCGTATTCACGAGCAACAAGGACCCTCCAGGTCCAAATCGAAGCCCGGTCGGATGTGAAAAGGTGCGGCCGACACGGCCGCCCCCGAGGCGCTCTCCGGGACGCTGAAACCCGGGCGGGAGCCGGGACTCAGTTCACGTACTTGACCGAGCAGCCGTACGGCTTCGACGTCGGGACGCTGACCGCCCGGCCCGCCATCGCCTCATCCAGGGCCGCGGCCAGGTAGTTGTGAGCCCCGTCGAGTGACGAGGGGCGCGAGCTGGGCTTGTCGTCGATCGCTCCGTTGTAGAGGAGTGTTCCTTCAGGATCGATGACGATCATCTGCGGAGTGGTTTGCGCTTTGTACATCCTGCCCACATCGCCCGCCGGATCCAGCAGCACCGCCATGGCCTGCGAGCCTTTCTCCTCGCTCAGCTCGTTCATCTCGTCAGGCTCGTGGTAACCCTGCTTGCCCGGCGCCGAGGATACGATCGCCAGCCATTTGACTCCCCGGGAGCCGTACTTTTCCTGGAGGGCCTGCATGTTGCCGCTGTTGTAGTGCTTGCCCACGAACGGGCACTCGTAGTTGAGCCATTCGAGCACGACCCAATCTCCCCGAAAGTCCGCCAGGGCGTGCTCCGTCCCGTAGGTGTCCGGAAGAGTGAATTCGGGTGCAGGCTCACCGATCGTAGGGCCGGCGTACTGCGCCGTCCCACGGCCAGGCGCGAGGAACAGCGCGGCTGAGACGATCGCGAGCGAGACGTAACTGCAATTCGGACGTGTGGGGATCCGTCGGCAGCGCATATCAACCTCCCTGCGGAGCGTTCCGTGAATCTGAAATAACATGCGTCGCCAGCGCGCGTATCACCAAGTCGCGCGTGAGGACCGACGGAAGCAGGATCGGAGGGACCTCGCCCCCGGGGTACAGGGCGTAGACCGGGACGCTGCTCCTGCCGAGGGCCGCGAGTGCCTGCGTGATCGCGGGATCCCGCCGCGTCCAGTCGGCCCTGACCAGCGTCACACCCGCGTCGCGGAATGCCGTCCTGACCTGCTCGGTATGAAGAACGACGCGCTCGTTCACCTGGCACGAGAGACACCACGCCGCCGTGAAATCGACGAACACGGGGCGGCCGGAGGCGGCTATCGATGCCACTTCCGCCGCCGAGAAGGGTCGCCAGGTCGGCGTGGCCGCGAGGTTCGATCCATCGGCAACAGCAGAGGCAGGTGTGGCGTGCGTCGACTGGCCGGCCGGGACCAGGCGGGACGCCCTCACGAGGAGGCCCACGGCCGCCAGCGCCATACCCGCGGCGGCGATCCGCGCTACCTGGCGCGTCGGACGCTCGACCACGGCGCTTCCCCACCGCCCCACCACCCACATCGCGGCGGCGGCGAGACACAGCCCGGCCGTCAGCCCGGCGAGTCCCACCGCCCCCGTCTGCAGCGTGAACACCCAGGCGAGCCAGGCCACCGTGCCGAGGAGAGGCACGGCCAGGACTCTCTTGAGCCTGCCCATCCAGGGGCCGGGTCGTGGCAGGCGAGCCAGAATGCCGGGTGAAGCGGCGAGGATCATGTAGGGGGTCGCCATCCCGAGCCCGAGGACCGTGAACACCAGCATCGTCTCGGCCGCCGGCCTGAGGAGCGCGTACCCGAGAGCAGCGCCCATGAACGGTGCGGTACAGGGCGTGGCCACGAGCGTCGCCAGCACGCCCGATCCAAACGAGCGCGGGTAGCTGCTCCGGCCTCCGATCGCCCTTTCGAGCCGGCCGAGGCCGGCTCCCGGCTGAGACAGGCCGAGAAGCATGAGCGCGAGAACGAGGAACAGGGCCGCCATCATCCCCACGAACAGGGGGGATTGCAGCTGGAATCCCCAGCCCAGCGCTTCGCCGGCCGAGCGCAGAACGACGAGCACGCCGCCGAGCACCCAGAAGGAGGACAATACGCCGGCGCCAAACACGATGCCGTGTCGCCGGACCTCTCCGGCGCCTCGCTCCGCGGATTCCACGAACCCCAGTACCTTGAGCGAGAGTACCGGAAACACGCATGGCATCAGGTTCAGGATCAGCCCGCCGAGAAAGGCGAACAGGATCGACAGGGGCAGCGTCAAGGTCGGGCGCGCGAGCGTGCCCCGTACGGCGCCGCCGTCGGTAACACCACCGGTGCCGCCACCGGTCGAAGACGAACTCCCGTCCGCCAGAGGCTGGCTCGGGCTGCGGCCGGTAACCATGCGCGTGACCAGCGGGGCCTCTACCCGAAGGGCCTGTACCTCGCCCACCTCATCCCACCGGCGGTCGTCGGGGGCGACGAGGACGCCGCGCAGCACATCGGGAGCGCCGGACGAGAACGCGGAGCGGGCCAGCGCCAGGGTGAAGCCGAGTCCGTCTTCCACTTGCACGAGGTCCTGCGGCGACGCGTGGTCCAGGACCGACTCACCGGCCGGAAAGAAATGTACGCCCTCTCCGGTGATATCGTGCGCGGCCTCCGGCCCCACGGGAAGCAGCGTGAGAAAGTAGCCGGCGTCCGTCTCGCCGGCGGTGGCGCGCCAGTCGGGAACGCGTGCCGCCAGGCGCGCGCGCCAGGTCGAGAGCAGCTGGGCGGAACGCGAATCGATGACATCGTCCGGAGAATCGAGCGACACGGACACGGGAAGATCCAGCCGTAACGGTGCCTCGGCCGGGAAGCAATCCTCCATGCACACCAGCCAGTCCGCCCTGCCGGACAGGCGGACCGTGTCGCCGGGGGCCAGGTCCGTCGGCGGCGTGATCTCGACGAGAAGCATGACCTCGTCGAAGTAGCCGTAGCTGACCAGGGGAGGAAACTCGATCCGAACCGGCCAAGGCCACCGGATGTCGCCGGCCTGGTAGCCTTCCGGAAGATTCCACTCGATCGCCGCAGGCATGCCCGAGTCACCGGGGTTCTTCCAGTACGTGTGCCAGCCGGAATCGAGCGCCACGTGAAGGCCGACCCAGAAGGGCTCTCCCGGTCGAACGGCCGTCACCTCAGCCAGCAGGTTCGCCTTGCTGTGCGGAGAAAGGTCCGCCACCGCCGTGGCGTCCGCCTGTCCCGGCTCGGCGTCCTGTGCCAGGCCAGACGCCGGGCCGAGCAGCACGGCGGAACAACCGAGCGCGAGCGTCTTCGAGAGCGGGAAAGTCATGCCGTGGAAGATCGGGCGAGGCGGCCAGGCGCGCCAACCCCGGCTACGCATTAACGGATTCGGAGGCTCGAGGCTGCCTGGACCAGGACTTCGGACGTTGACTTCAGGGCGAGCGAAAGCGTACGGTACGCTGCGCCACCACCCAACCAGGAGATCGACCACTGAGCCAGAGCCTTCTCCTCGCCATCGCCATGATCATCACGCTCGGCATCGCGGCCGAGTGGATCGCGTGGCGGGTCGGTCTGCCCTCGATTCTGGTCCTGCTCGTATTCGGTGTGGTGGCCGGCCCCGTGGCCGGTCTGCTCGACCCGGATGCCATTTTTGGCCCTCTGCTCTCCCCCATCGTCTCGGTATCGGTCGCGATCATCCTGTTCGAGGGGGGAGCGAGCCTGCGGCTCAGCGAGCTTCGCCAGGTGGGACGAGTCGTCGGCCACCTCGTGACGATCGGCGCGCTCGTGACCTGGGGGCTGGCGGCGGTCGCCGCCCACTACGTGCTGGGAATAGACGTGCAGCCCGCGCTGCTTCTCGGCGCCATCCTCGTGGTGACGGGACCCACGGTAATCGTGCCTCTGCTCAGGCAGATGCGGCCGGTGTCGCGCGTCGGAAACGCCCTCAAATGGGAGGGCATCCTCATCGACCCGATCGGCGCCGTGCTGGCGGTTCTGGTGTTCGAGGCCCTGCGCGAGGTGGGACTGGAGGCGGCGTGGAACGTCGCCGCACTGGGCCTCATGAAGACCATCGTCATCGGCGTGGCATTGGCAGCGGCGGGCGCAGGACTCATGGTCTGGCTCCTGGACCGACGGTGGGTGCCGGAATTCCTCCAAAGCCCTTTGTCGCTGACGGTGGTCGTGGCCTCATTCGCCGTGTCGAACACGCTGCAGCCTGAGTCCGGCCTCCTGACGGTCACCCTGATGGGCATGGTGATGGCCAATCAGCGAACCGTGAACGTCAGGCACATCGTCGAGTTCAAGGAGAACCTTCGGGTGCTGCTCATTTCTTCCCTGTTCATCCTGCTGGCGGCGCGCCTCGAATTGGCCGACCTGCGAGCCGTCGGCGGTCCTCAGATCGCATTCGTGGGTGTGCTCATCCTGGTCGTGCGACCCGTCGCCGTCGGCCTGTCCAGCCTCGGCACCGAGCTCGGGTGGCGGGAGCGCGCCATGCTGGCATGGGTCGCGCCCCGGGGCATCGTGGCGGCAGCCGTTTCGTCTCTGTTCGCCCTCGAGCTGGCCGAGTCCGGATTCGCGGGGGCGGGTCAGCTCGCCTCGATCACATTCCTGGTGATCATCTCGACTGTGTTCGTCTACGGACTCACGGCAGCACCTCTGGCCCGGTGGCTCGGAGTGGCGCAACCGGATCCGCAAGGCGTGCTCTTCGTGGGAGCACACCCGTGGGCTCGGGAGATAGCCCGGGAGCTGCAGGAGGCGGGCTTCCAGGTTCGTCTGGCCGACACGAACCGTCGCAACGTCGTGCAGGCGCAGCTGGCGGGCCTGCCGGCGTATCACGGAAGCACTCTCACGGAAGGCGCCCTGGACCAGATCGACCTCGACGGGATCGGCAAGCTGCTCGCGCTCACCTCGAACGACGAGGTGAACTCGCTGACCGGACTCAACTTCAGCGAGGTCCTGGGCGCCGATTCCGTGTTCCAGCTCCCGCCTACCGAGCTCGAAACCGGCGGCGAGGATACGCTCGTGGGGCGCCATCTACGGGGAAGCCTCCTGTTCCGCCGGGATTCCGGCTACTGGCGTCTCACGGCTCGATTCGACGCCGGCGCCGCTGTCAAGACGACCGGTTTGAGCGAATCGTTCGGCTACGCGGATTTCCTGGAGAAGTACCCGGAAGCCATACCGCTATTCCTGATCGACGGGGAGCGCCTGACCGTGATCACCGTCGGGGACTCGCAGGCCCCGAGAACAGGTCAGACGATCGTGGCTCTCGTCGGAGGCGAGTCGGCCGCGAAGTCCGAAGTCGATGAATCGCCCACCGAGCTCACTGATCCACGGAGAACGTGACGGGGATCGCGATCCACACGCCGATCGGCTTGTCCAGCAGCTCCGCGGGAGAAAAGCGCATGCGCTCGGCGATCGCCATGGCGGCGTGGTCGAAACGCTCATAGCCGCTCGAGCGCTGCACCTGGGACTTGCCAGGGTGCCCTTCCTCGTCGACCCAAACCCACAGCATCACTTCGCCGCCGACCCCTGCCGCCTTCAGACCTCTCGGGTAGAGCTCGCGAAGCAGGCGAAGGAGCTCTTCCCGGTTCAGGAGGCGCGGCTCGGTGTCCCGGTTCACGTAGACCGGCTGCGCGCTGGGGTCCACACCCACATTGGGCGGCGGAGGCGCCAGCTCCGCGGCCGGGTTTTCCTCGAACGTGGTCGCGGCAATCGTGATGTCCTCGTCCAGGATCTCCGTCGACACGCGTGGACGGGCAGGACGGACGATCGCCTCCGGCGGCGGAGGGATACGCACCTCGGGAGGCAGCTCGACCGCAGCCAGTTGCTCGGAAGCGAAGTCGAAATCCGCCGCCTCGAAGTTCGGAAACAGCTCGAACGCGGCAAAGTGAATGGCGACGGACACGACCACGGCTCCCGAAGCGACCGTCCGGTACGCGGCCTTGAAGCGGTCGTTGGCCGACGGCTGTTTCTCCGCGGCCAGCGCGGCGACCCTTCGGTACACCGCCCTCAAGCTCTCGTCGGCCGGCGGCGGTTCCTTCCTCTGTTCGGAATCGGTCTCGAACATCACTCCCTCCTAACACCGCGGGCCGAAGCCGTCCTCACCAGAGCATGCGTCAGGCGGGGTGGCAACCGGTCAGTCGCTCTCTATATATATGTACGCCGCAAGACCACGCGAAGGTTCGCTGGAAGTTGGATAGTACGCCAGCCCAGTATCGCTCCTTCGATCCGAACCGGGAAGCGTGCCCGTGAGTCCGGTGGGCTCCAGGTCGCGCCGGTCATGGGAAAGGACTTCGTCTAAAGGGACTCCGGCGCCGTTCTCAGGTTGACGGGACTCAATAGATCGCCAACTTGGAGGTTCAGAGGCGGGCGCGTGTTCCACCGCGGTATGAGGGATGGCGGCCGCGTATACTCAACGGTGGAGCCCCGATGGACGATCTCAACCCAGATACGGATACGGTTGCCGGGACCGACAGTCGCCAAGGGAGCGAGGACCCGCTCGCCGCTCGGCCCGCCCTCGAAGCCGCACTGGCGGAACTCGACCGGATCCGTCCCTCTCGTATCGGCACTCCGCTCCCCGAGCCGAAGACTGCGCGACCGCCTCGCCGCTCCCTGCGGCCGCTTGCCGGAATACCCGCGCTGGTGGTGGACGCGTTTCTGATCGCCGCCTCCGTGGCCTGCGTGGCGGTCGGTGCGCAGCCGCTAGTGGCCGGGAGTCGCCTGGCGGAGGGGGAATTCAGCGTCGGAGAGGCGCTGGCCTCGTTCATCGTTCCGCCCCTCGATCACGAATCCCCGCAGCGCCTGCCTTCCTCGGTCTCCGCCGACGCCACCGAGCCGTTCGCCGTGTTGGGGCGAGACCTGGAGGCGACGATCGGGCGCTACCGCGAGGTGGCCGCGATGTACGCACTGAGGCGCCTCCAATGTGCGCAGCTCAGGGATGCCTACCGCGAGGTCGAGGCAGGATGGATGGGCTACAGCGTAGAGCGGGCCAGGAAGTACCGGGGGGGTCTTCCCGACGACCTCGCCCGGCGCGATGACAGCCTGTACTCGGGTATGCAGCAGGTCGACCGCGACTTCTCGGCCTCGGGGTGCAACCGGCCCTAGGTCACTCTGAGAGGCTCCGGGTGCAACCGACGACATGGATGGAGCGATGAAACGGGCGGGCGGCCCCCGAGAGGTCCGCCCGCCTTCGTAGTCCTGCGGTGGTCACTCCTGCTGTTTTCCCGCTCCGCGCAGCCGGAGCCCGGCTCGTGCACCGAGTGCGGACGCGCCGGTATTCTGTCCCGCGATCCGCATCGCCCGGCGGATTTCCGCCGCGCTGGTCCTGGGATGCCGCTCGAGAAACTCCCGGATAGCCACCTCGATGTCCTCGCTCAGCTCCCTGACCCATGGTGAAGGTCTCATGGCGCCTCCCCACCCTAGGGCTGAATCCTGGCCACGGACGAACGAACCGGCGGCGGGTGCGACCGCACCCGCCACCCGGCATCCGCCTATAGTGGGATCGGATAGCCCACCGAGAGGAGCACGGCCCACGCCCGGCTCTTCACGGTCTCATCATCACGGGTCACCGGATCGTCGTTGATGTTCGTGAGGCCATAGTTGTACCGCCACTCGGCGCCGATCAGCAGTGGGCCCACGGCATAGTCCGCACCGACCCCGAACACGACCGCCCAATCCGTCGTCTTCCGATCGACATCGGCCGGCGGCTCGTCGCAATCGACGGAGATCGCGATTCCCTCGATCTCGCCACTCAGCTCGCACTTCGATTCGAACGACACGGATGGACCCGCGAACAGGATCGGTCGCAGCTTTGTCCCCTCGATGGGAAACTTCGCGGTGAATAGAAGCGGGATCTCGAAGTACCGGCCCTCGAGCTCGACATCGTCAGCGACATCCTTCACGCGGCGCTGGGAGTACAGTAGCTCGACCTGCGCCCCGACCACCTTCGTGAACGTGATGCCGCCGAACAGGCCACCCACGAACCCCGTTTCCCCATCGATGTCCGTGGAGAGGCTGTCGGGTTTCCAGCTCAGGTTGTAGCTGTCCATGCCTCCCTTGAGCCCGATCACGGCCTCCTGGGCGGCCAGCTCCGCGGCGCCTGACAACAGCAGGGTCAGGACCATCGCCACCGCTCCGAGACACATCTTCCTCATCATCATTCCACCCCTTTCCGGTATCGGCCTCCGCGGCCGCTCACGATTGCCCGCGAACGCGGGAACGTCTTGACTTTTGCTATTCTAATTGCCTCCCGTTTCTTCTCCGTTCGCTGAGCGTTATCTGGCGAGCGATGCCGAAATGAACACGAGTCCAGGCCGTCGATCGAGTTCCGGATGCCGGGATGGCCCACGCTAGCGGGAACTGATCCACCCGAGGAGTTAGATTGAGTTCATGTTCCGAACACGTGTCCCGCTGGCCTGTCTCGTCTTTTTCGCCATGGGCTGCTCGGAGGAGCTCACGGCGCCTGAGCTCGTCGGAGAGTGGGGCGGTCCACATCTCAGGCTCGAGCTTGCGGAGGACGGTGGTACGCTCGAGTACGATTGCGCGACGGGCACCATCGATGGGGGGTGGACGCTAGCCGGCGGCCGGGTTCTCCACGGCGTCGGGGATCATGTCATCGGGCACGGGGGACCGGAGCGGGAAGGCGAAGTGCTGCCCGTCAGGCCGGCCGCCTACAGCGGGATCGTGCAGGGCGACCACATGTCGCTCACCGTGACGCTGACCGACAGCGCGCAGCTGGTGGGAACGTTCGAGCTGGATAAGGGCAGCTCCGGGCAAGTCTTCCGCTGCCTGTGAAAGGATTCACCGTTCTTCTCGGCCTCATCCTTCTGGCCGCCTGCACGCCGGACGACGAATCTCGACCCGGATTCCCGCGCACGCCGCGCACACCTCTCGCGGGAGCACCATACCCGTACGTGGCCGCGGAGGACGCGGGCCTTTCCTCCGATGACGTGTGGCTATTCAAGGAGCGGCTCTACTCCCGCGTCGTGGCTCGACACGTCATTGGATCCGAGATCCTGGTCGTCCGGGACGGAAAAATCGTCCTGCACCAGGCGATGGGCTGGGCGGATCGAGACGAGCTGATCCCGCTCGAGCGCAACTCGATCTTCCGGATCGCTTCCATGACCAAGCCCTTCGCGGGCATGGCAACGCTCATCCTGGCCGACGAGGGACGCATCGACATCGATGCCGCGGTCGCCGACTACCTGCCGTCGTTCGACAATGAGCTCTCGGGCGGGATCACGGTGTCGCAACTTCTGACGCATCGGTCCGGGTTCGTTCAGGGTGGCGACCCACCCGGCTACGCGGCCGAGCCGACGCTGTTGGAGGCGATCGAGCTCGTCGGTGAGCGGGGGCCGACCTTCCCTCCCGGCGATCGCTTCATCTACTCCAACCTCAACTCCGAGGCACTGGGAGCCGTGGTTGCGAAGGCTTCGGGCGGATCCGTCGAGCGCTTTCTGGACGAGAGGATCCTGGCTCCACTGGAGCTCGACGACACGCACACGGGGTTCGATCCGGGGGTATCGTGGGCCGACCGGGTGGCCAGCTCGTACCGTCGGTGGGGAGCGGGCCGGTGGGAGCGCTGGTGGAATCCAGCCAGACCCCACGACCGAAACTGGTTCAGCCCCGCGGGCGATCTGTTCGGAACCGCCTTCGATTACGCTCGATTCCTTCAGCTGTGGTTGGATCTCGGCTCCGTGGACGGGGCCCGGCTACTGGCGGAGCGCACGGCCGTCGAGGCGCTTGACGACCCGGCCGCTTCCGACTCGCTGCCGGCCAGAACGCGTTGGTACGGGATGCACTGGGAGATCTACGCGCCACCGAAGGCCGCGGGCGGCCTTCCAGTGTTCGGCCATCGCGGGGCAACGGGAACCGTCGGCCTCGCGATCCCGGAGAGCAGGACGATCGTCGTCTACCTGACGAACTCGAGCGAGACGGATGTCGTGGACGAAGTCATCGGAACGTCGCTCGAGCTGTTCCGGGACTAGGCGGGACGGCCGCCTTCGGGTCCGTGCGTCAAATGCGGAATCCGAAGCCGATCGCGATATAGGCGTGGTTGAAGCTGACGGTCATCCCGGGGAAGCTCGTCTCGTCGAACAGTCCTGTC
>JBDHFS010000065.1:9914-22498 GCA_039590285.1 Gemmatimonadota bacterium | reverse complement strand
TTGCCGGCTGCCTATCCAGCCTGGCTGGCTGGATCGACGACGTTCACGTCGTGGACTCCGGCAGCACGGACCAAACCACCGAGATCGCCCGTGACCACGGAGCGACAGTAACGCAGCACCCGTTCACCGACTACGCCACCCAGCGAAACTGGGCCCAGGAGCACCTGCCGGTACGACACGACTGGGTGTTTCACGTCGATGCGGACGAGAGAGTGACGGAGCCACTCAAGACGGCGTTGATCGACATGTTCGCCGAGGAGTCGTGGCGCGATACGACCAAAGGACTCGTCGTGCGCCGCCGCATCCGTTTTCTGGGACGTGAGATCGTTCATGGCGGCATTTATCCCAGCTATCATTGCCGGCTGTTCGACCGACGGTTCGGGCACTGCGAAGATCGGCCGTACGACCAGCATTTCGTCGTAGCTGGCCCCACCACGATTCTCGAAGCGGACCTCCTGGAAGAAACGGCGACCGATCTGTTTTCCTGGACCGCCCGACACAATCTGTGGGCGCAGCTTGAGGCCGGGTGGCTGATACAGACCGAAGGGGTCGGCACACAGCGGAGGGCGGATGCCGCTTGCCTGGCACTGCCCATTCGGCGGAGAAGGAGCCTTAAGGAAGCCTATTACCGGGGTCGGCCATTCCTTCGCGCTTTGCTCTATTTCTGCTATCGATATCTACTGCGGGCAGGCTTCCTCGATGGGAGGGAGGGTCTTATCTACCACACGCTCCAAGGCTTCTGGTTCCGATTCTACATCGATGCCTGCCAGTTCGAGGCGCGAATGGAAACACCCCGCGCGACACATGGCGAGCAAGGTCGAGAGGATGAGCCGGATGAATCGTAAGTGACCTTGCTCTTCGTCAACCAGCACTACCACCCGGACGTTGCTTCGACCGGGCAACATCTCACGGACCTGGCAGAGTACTTGGCACTGGCGGGTTGGAAGGTCGAGGTGGCTTCTTCCCGCGGGCGCTACCAAGAAGGACGGCTGGAAGCTCCTCGAAGGGAACTCCGTGGTGGCGTCTTGATTCGCAGGTACTGGACGCCGGGTTTCGGAAGAGCCACAAGCATCGGCCGTATTCTCGACTACGCGGTGTTTACGGCTCAGGTAGCCGGACGTTTGTTGTTCGGCGCCCGACCTGTGGCTGTGATCCTGCTGACGACGCCTCCTATGCTACCCGCCCTGGGTGCACTAGTTAACCGTGTCCGTGGGCTTCGCTACGGCATCTGGTCGATGGACCTTCACCCCGAAGCTGAGGTGGCGGCAGGAGTACTTGCCGCGCATTCTGGTACGAGCCGCCTCCTACGTGTGCTGGCGGACGATGGCTACAAACGGGCCGAATTCGTGGTGGTGCTGGGCCGCTGCATGCGACGACTCGTGTTGCGCAAAGGGGTGACTGAGGATCGAGTACGGCTCATACACGTCTGGAGCCGAAGTGACGAGCTCCAGCCGATGCCACGGGCTGACAACCCGTTGGCGTTTGAACTGGGGTGCGACGCCGATTCCTTGATCGTCATGTATTCTGGCAACGCAGGGCTAGCCCACGAGTTCAGGCCCTTCTTAGAAGCCGCTTCGCTGGTTAGACACGACCCCGCGATCCAGTTCCTCTTCGTGGGCGGCGGTCCGAGGAGATCGGAGCTGGAAGCCTTCGCCCGAGACTGGGCTTTGAGCAACCTTAAATGTATGGACTATTTCCCGCGGGAGAGACTGGCCGAGTCGCTCTGCCTCGGCGACGTTCACCTCGCGTCACTCATGCGCGAGTTCGAGGGCATTGCAGTTCCGGGCAAGCTTTACGGCGCCATGGCGGTCGGAAGACCCATCATCTTTCTAGGGCCGTCCAGTTGTGAAACCGGGCGGACGGTGCTGGAAGTTGGCTGCGGTGCGGTAGTCGACCCAGAAACGGAGAGACACCCAGCCGCGAAGATCGCCGGCCTGTTGTGCGAGTGGTCCCTCGACCCAGAATCCCGCGCCCGAATGGGCGACCTAGGAAGGCAGGCCTTTCTTCGATCCTTCGAGCGGGAGATCTGTTGCAGGGCTTTTGACGAGCTGCTCAACGGGTGCCTCGGAACCTCCGTGAGGGATTGATGACGGACTACCGCGACTATGGGTGGAGAGACGAGCAACCTACCTGTGCGATGCCGTACATCAGGCCGGTCGTGCTAAGTCTCCTGGAGGCTGTCCCGGGATTGCGCGTCCTCGACATCGGTTGTGGCAACGGCTGGCTGGCAGGACAACTAGTTGACAGGGGTTGCGAAGTCGTTGGAATTGACGCCAGCGTCTCGGGAATCGAGGTCGCACGCCGTGCCGTGCCGGACGGCCGCTTCGCGGTACTGGAAATAGGCCCGGACCTCTTGGGCAGTCTCAACGAGAAACCGTTCGATGCTGTTGTGAGCACCGAGGTAATCGAGCACGTTTATGCTCCGGATCAGATGGTGCGAGTCTGCTGGGAAGCCCTGAAGCCTGGTGGCAGGTTCGTGGTTACGACGCCTTATCACGGTTATTTGAAGAACCTAGCCATTGCCCTGACCGGTAGGTTCGACAGACACGTCGAGGCACTTTCCAAGGGCGGCCACATCAAGTTTTGGAGCCGATCCACCTTGGGTAGGCTACTGACGGAAGCGGGTTTCGCCGACCTGCGCTTTTTTGGAGCTGGTCGACTGCCCTATCTCTGGAAGTCGATGATTGTCAGGGCCATGAGGCCCGAATAGGAAAGCGGATTGAAAGTCACGGACGAAGTCCACGAAATCCGGAATGGCCTTCAGAGATGGAGACCTTATCAGACGGGCTCTACCGCTGCCCTATGTCTGGTGTTGGCTTCCGGCTGTTCACCGTCTCCGCAGCCTGAGTACCTGGAACCGGCCATTGAGAGTACCCTCTCGCTGAGTGCCGGAGATGCCGTACGCGTTCAGGTGTGGCGTGAGGCGGACCTCAGCGGCATGTTCACGGTGGATGACCGAGGCGTGGTCACCCTACCCTTGCTGGGCGAACGTGTCGTGGCGGGGTTCGAGTTGTCGGACGTTCGGGATAGACTCGTTGCGGACTACAGGGTCTATCTTCAGAATCCGTCGATCGAAGTCACGCTCCTCAGACGTATCAACATTCTCGGCGAGGTTCGAAGTCCCGGGCTCTACCCTGTAGACGGAACAGTCTCGCTGGCCGACGCGCTCGCGCTGGCTGGGGGTATCACGCCAAATGGAGACCCCAGCAAGATCCAGCTCATCCGGGGGGAACGGGTAATAGTACAGGATTTGGATCAGGCGACTATGATTGGTGCGGCGGAGATCCGGTCCGGCGACCAGATCATGGTAGGGCAGAGGGGCTGGATTGCCCGCAACACGGGTGCTGTTGTGGGCGGCCTCATTGCGGCGACAGCCATCGTGGCCGCAGCCTTGATCACAAACTAAGTCGATGCAGAATCAGCTTCCTTCAGGTCCAGGCGCGGCGGACGGAGGAGTCCCGGCCGAGAGCCTCCATCCACAGGCCTTCGCTCAGGCCGAGACCTACTACGGCGACGACGCCGAACTGCGCGACGTGTGGGCCACTCTCCGTCGCCGCCGCCGCACGATCTTGGGCACAGTCACTCTGGTGGTTGCGGCAGTCGCCACCTGGACGTGGTATCAGACTCCTGTCTGGCAGGCCTCCACGCTCATCCGTGTAGATGAAGCCGAGAGCGGTGGTGTTCCCGTTCTCGACGTGCTCGCGAGCCTACAACGGGGATCCGAGCTGGAGACGGAAATGCGGATCCTCCGCACTCGTCCGATTGCCGAAGAAGTGGTGGACGCTCTCGACCTCAACTTCCTAGTTGCGAATCCACAGGAGGTGCCCCGGGAGCTGTTCTTTTCCAAACTGGCACTCGAGCGAGACACGCCAGAGGCTGAGTACTGGATTCGACGAACGGCTCCAGGGCGATATGCCCTCGAATCCTCCGAAGGGGACGAGCCCACATTCAGGACGGAGTTCTCAACAGGCGAATCTGTCAGGATCGCGGGTGGCAGCTTCGCTGTGGCCAATTTCGGCGGGACGACGAGCGTGGCAGATGAGCCGATACCTGACGTGATAGAGATCCATACCATCGGCTTCCAGGATGCGGTGGACCGTCTGGCCGAGGCGCTCACGGTCACCCGTCCGGACCGCGAAGCGAACGTTGTGCGGGTGGCCTACGAGACCACCGACCGTATTCTCTCCTACGAGGTGCCAAACGCTATCGCTCGTGCATTCATTGAGCAGCGGAACGAGATCCAGAAGACGGAAGTCCGAAGCACGGTCGATTTCCTTCAAGCGCAATCCGAGCAGATCCAGACGCAGCTGGAAGCAGCGGAAGAAGAACTCCAGAGCTTCCGTGAGGGCAGGCAGATTGTGGCCCTCGGAGTAGAGGCGGAAGCCCAGGTCCAGCGGCTGGCCGAGCTACAGACACAGCGCACTCAACTCGACGCCGAGCGGGCAGCGCTCGCCAACCTCCTGCGCGAGATCGACGAGGAGACCGGCCGGCCGAGCTACCGCCGACTGGCGGCATTCCCGACCTTCCTCGAGAACGACGCGATCGCCGATATCCTCCGTGAGCTGATCTCGGCGGACCGGGCCAGGACCGAGCTTTCGGTTCGTGTGACTCCCGCCCACCCGGACCTGATCGCGGTGACCAACCGAATCATCGATCTCGAGGAACAGCTGGGCGCCATCGGAAGGAATTACCTGGGATCGCTCGACGACCAGATCGCGTCGCTGGACGCCGTATTGGCACGCTTCGGGTCCGAACTGGAGCAGATTCCGGAGAAGGAGGTCCAGTTCGCACGGCTCGAGCGCCAGACGAGTATGCTGGCCGAGCTGTACACGCTTCTTCAGACCCGTCTGAAAGAGGCCCAGGTCGCAGAAGCGGTCGAGGACCCGGCGGTCCGGGTCGTGGAAACAGCCATACTTCCGATCGATCCAATCAGCCCGCGGCCCTTTCGAAACATGGCACTCGCCGGTATTCTCGGGTTGATGCTTGGCGTCGGGCTGGCGTTCGTGCGCGAGTACATGGACACGCGTCTCCATTCCTCGGACCAGATCGAGCACATGTACGGACTGCCCACGATCGCCCGGGTGCCGGAGATGTCGCTCGGAAACGGAGCCGGCGGCCGTCGTAATGCGCTCGTCACCCTGACACAGGCTCACTCCGTCGGGGCAGAGTCCTTCCGCAACCTACGGACAAACGTTCGTTTCGTCAGGGCGGGGCAGGGAGCCACGGAAATGGTGGTGACGAGCCCCGCGCCGCAGGAAGGAAAGTCGGTCACGGCTGCGAATTTGGCGATCGCCCTCGCACAGCAGGGCATGAAGACGCTTCTTGTCGATGCCGATATGCGGCGCTCAGTGCAGCACAGGCAGTTCGGCTTGGAAACGTCTCCCGGACTCTCTGACTTGCTAGTGGAAGACGAAGGGCTCGAAAGCATCCTGAAACCGACTACGGTTGAAAACCTCGACGTGTTGACGGCTGGAAAGCACCCACCCAACCCAGCCGAGCTCGTCGGCAGCCCACGCATGGAGGTCCTGCTCGATGCGCTGCGGGAGCGCTACGACACGATCGTAATCGATTCGCCACCGATGCTAGCCGTGACGGACGCTTCTGTGCTTGGCAAGAAGACAGACGGCGTGATCTTGGTCGTTCGGGCGGAAAAGACGGAAAAGGACTCGATCAACCTCGCGATCCAACAGCTACGCCACGTCGGCGCCCGCATCCTAGGTGTCGTGGTGAACGACGCGAAGCCCGACGGCCCCTACTACTCCTACTACCGGAAATATTACGGGGAGGAACAGAGGCGTCGGTTCACGAAGTTGTTGCCGCGCGCCTGACCCTCGCCCCGCCGCCGCCGACACAACGTCGAGACGCCGCCCTACTGCACGAGCCAGGCCGCCTGCACACGCAGGGCGGCCGCCTCCTCCTCCAGGATCCGGGCCCTCTCCAGGAGTTGGCGCGCCTCGTCGGGCACGTCAGTGGTCGTTTCCGACTTCTCCGGGACCTTCGGAATCCGCTCTACGTACGCTTCGCCGGCATCGGGGAACGGTACCGGCACTCCCGTTCGCAGAGCCTCCTTGACAGCGTCGAGCATCACGTCCGAATCCTTGAACTCGGGCACGATCTTCGGGCCGGGCGGGCCCATCCTGAACCGGTCCTGGTAGGCGAGGAGCAGACCGCCCGCATCCTCGGCCGAGTACCGCTTCAGACGGGTGCTGGCGTCCGTGCGCCTCAGGAGGAAGAAAATCGCGATCAGCCCGAAGACGATGAGCAGAAAGGAATCCATAGCAGGCTCCTTCAACGGAGTTCGACGCCGACGCCATCTAACATCGCCCGAATGGTCCGGACCGTCAAAGCGGAGTCGCTCGCTGACGGACGCGTCAGCTCGAAAGCACCCGGCCGGAGCTGGGCGCTCAGGGTGCACGGTGTTCGCGGCACTCTCCTTGTACCCCTCGAGCGGCGCCGGTAGCTTTGCCGCTCAAACGCTATCCGGGAGAGGCCCCGTGCGACGGCCGTGGGCCGCCGCAGGCTCAACCGGAGACACCGCCAGAGGCATGGATACATGAAGACCGCCCTCATCACAGGCATCACGGGCCAGGACGGCTCGTACCTGGCCGAGTTCCTGCTCGACAAGGGATACGATGTGCACGGCACGGTCCGTCGATCGAGCGTCGAGAAGTTCGAGCGGATCGCCCACATCCGCGATCGGATTACGCTCCATCAGATGGACCTGCTGGACCAGCTCTCGATCATCACGGTCCTGGAGGACGTGGAGCCGCGCGAGGTCTACAACCTGGCGGCGCAGTCCTTCGTGCCCACGTCGTGGAACCAGCCTCTGCTGACCGGAGAGTTCACCGCTCTGGGCGTCACCCGGATGCTCGAGGGCATCCGGACGGTCAACCCGGACATCAAGTTCTACCAGGCTTCGTCTTCCGAGATGTTCGGGCTGGTCCAGCAGTCGCCACAGAACGAAGAGACACCGTTCTACCCGCGGAGTCCGTACGGGGTGGCCAAGGTGTACGGGCATTTCATCACGGTGAATTACAGGGAGAGCTACGACCTGTTCGCGGTGAGCGGAATCCTGTTCAACCACGAGAGCCCGCGCCGCGGTCTGGAGTTCGTGACCCGTAAGGTCTCCTACGCCGTTGCCCGTATCAAGAAGGGGCAGCAGCAGATGCTGCATCTCGGCAACCTCGACGCCCAGCGGGACTGGGGCTACGCCGGCGACTACGTGGACGCCATGTGGCGCATGTTGCAGCAGGATGAGCCCGAAGATTTCGTTGTGGGTACGGGCATCATGCACTCGGTCCGGAACATCGCGGAGCTCGCCTTCTCTCACGTGGGACTCGACTGGGAGGAATTCGTCTTCGAGGATCCGACGCTGTACAGGCCGGCGGATGTCGAGCACCTGTGCGCCGACAGCACGAAGGCGAAGCTGCTCCTGGACTGGGAGCCCGTGGTCGACCTCGAAGAGCTGGTCAAGATGATGGTCGACTCGGACATCTCCCTTCTCGGCGAGAACGGGTGAGGAGGTGGAAAAGCCCGGGTATCTGCGCTGGGCCGCCAGCGTTTTGACCGGTCTGTGGGTCACGACGGGCGTGGCCGTCCCCATCGGCTTTGCCCTGTTGACAGCGATCAAGGCGGCTCGAGGTGGGATGCTGGGTCCCGAGCTTCTCGGACGGCCGACCGTCGTGCTCGCACTGCTTGGCAGTTACGTGCTGGCGGCGATGGTCGGTGGCTGGGCCGCCGCCTGGATCACCCTGGACAACCGGCGGGGTCTCGTGGCGATCCTATCCGCGTCTCACGTGGCGACCTGGCTGATCGCGCTGCTCAGCGGATCGGTGCCGTTCCCCGGGTGGCTGATCCTCCTGCTGGCCGGCGGCGCCATTCTCGGGACGGTCCTGGGAGTGGATATCCGGGCGCGCCAGGTGGCGTCCAGGTCCACGCTTCCCCCTCCGGAGTGAGCACGTGAGCGCATCGCTCGGCGACGCGGCCATCCGGACCGCGGGCCTGTCACGTCACTTCGGGTCCGTCCGCGCCGTGGACGACATCACGATCGAGGTCGCCACCGGCACGATCTACGGCTTCCTGGGCCCGAACGGCGCCGGCAAGACCACCACGATCCGTCTGTTGCTGGGGCTCCTGGAGCCCACGGCCGGGGAGGCGTCCGTTCTCGGAAGCGATGTAAGGACCTCCGCCCAGGCGATCAGGGAACGGGCGGGCGTGCTGCTCGAGTCGGACGGCCTGTATACGAGGCTCACGGCACTCCAGAACCTCGACTACGCGGGCCGCATCGCCCGCCTGGCGGCGGACGAGAGACGTCAGCGCATCCGAGACCTGCTCACGACGATGGGCCTGTGGGAGCGGAAGGACGGTAGAGTGGCGGATTTTTCCAAGGGAATGCGTCAGAAGCTCGCCCTGGCCCGCGCCTTCCTTCACCGGCCGAGGCTCCTGTTCCTGGATGAGCCGACCTCCGGCCTGGACCCTCCCAGCGCCGTCGCCCTCCGCCAGCAGCTGGTGAGGCTCGCCCGCGATGAGGGCGTGACCGTGTTCCTGACCACGCACAACCTCCTCGAGGCGGAGAAGGTGTGCGACCAGGTGGCGGTGATCAGGCGTGGCCGTCTGCTGGCCGAAGGCAACCCGGACGAGATCCACGGCAGCCGATCGACTCGCGTCCTCATCCGCGCCCGCGGACTGGACGACAGCATGGTCGCGAGAGTCGCGGAGCTGCCCTCGATCGAGAGCGCTCGCATCGAGAACCCCAAGTTCGAGAACGCCCGCATCGAAGGTGGAGATGGAGAACGGTCGTCCGATCTTACGGTCGACCTCGTACCGGGAGCCGATGCCGCCTCGGCGGTGCGGCTCCTTGTGCAGGGCGGGGCCGACGTGTGGGCAGTGGAGACCGCTCGCGAGAACCTGGAGGACATCTTTCTCAAGCTGGTCGAAGAGGGAGAGGCGGAGGAGACCATCCCGTGACCGATATCCTGACCGTGGCACGCAAGGAGATCCGGGAGATCGTGGGCGGCGGCTCCGGTCGGCGGGGCCTGTTCCGCGAGCTCATCTTCGTCTTTCTGTTCGGGGTGTTCTTCCCGCTCTCGCAGGGGGAGGCGTGGCGAACGGGAGCGGTTCCCGCCGTCTTCTCGTTCATGATTCCGCTGATCCTGGCGGGGCCGTACATAGCGGACACTTTCGCCGGCGAGCGGGAGCGGAAGACTCTCGAGACACTGCTGGCCACGCGGCTTCCGGACAGCTCGATCTACCTTGGGAAGATCCTCGCCGTTTGCGCCTACGCCTGGGCCGTGACCCAGCTGATCGTGCTGGCGTCGCTCGTGGCGCTGAACTTCGCCGAAGGGGACTCGGCGGGCGTATTCCTCTACCCGGGCGCGGTGTGGGTCGCGACCATCGTGGGCTCGTTCGCTTCGGCTCTCCTCATGGCCGGCATCGGAACGTTCATATCCCTCCGCTCGGAGACCGTCCGGGCGGCGCACCAGGCGATGATGCTTCCATTGTTCATTCTCATCTTCGGGGGCTCCTTCGGTCTCGGGGTCCTTTGGAGGGCGCTGCCGGGCGGCACTCGCGCCTCGCTGGCCGCGTGGGCAGCCGGCGTGAGCCCGTTGGAAGCCATCCTCGGGATCGTGACTCTGTTTCTCCTGATCGACGTCTTCCTGCTTCGCATGGGTTTGAGACGGTTCCGGCGAGGCCGGTTGATCTAGAGCTGACGCGCACGTCCGGTCCGATCGCCGCCGCCGCTTCCTTGCGTCCCCGGCACGGCCGGAGACAGCTTCCGATCGGTGCACGCAACTGAACAGACAAGGGCGACAACGTGAGCGACATACTGGTTACCGGCGCCGCCGGATTCATCGGCTACCACGTGGCGCGGAAGCTTCTCGATCGGGGCGACCGCGTCGTGGGCCTCGACAGCATGAACGACTACTACGATCCCGCGCTGAAGGAAGCGCGGATTGCCCAGCTCGGAGGAGCCGACGGATGGAGCTTCGAGCGCATCGACCTGGCCGACAGGAGTGAGGTCGAGAACCTGTTCGGCGGGAGCTCGTTCGATCGAGTGATTCACCTCGCCGCCCAGGCGGGCGTTCGGTACTCGATCCAGAACCCGTCCGCGTACGGCGATAGCAACCTTCTGGGCTTTCTCCACGTGCTGGAAGGCTGCCGGGCACACCAGGTCCCGCATCTCGTGTACGCATCGACGAGCTCGGTGTATGGGGCCAACACGCGGATGCCCTATTCCGTGCGACACAACGTGGACCACCCCGTCAGCCTGTACGCCGCCACCAAGAAGGCGAACGAGCTCATGGCCCACGCCTACAGCCACCTGTACGGACTTCCGACTACGGGACTGAGGTTCTTCACCGTGTACGGGCCCTGGGGCCGCCCCGATATGGCGTATTTCAAGTTCACCCAGGCGATCCTCGCGGGGCAGCCGATCGATGTGTACAACAACGGCAGGATGCGCCGCGATTTCACCTATGTGGAAGACATCGCCGAGGGAGTTATCCGCGCGGCGGATCGAATCGCCGAGCCCGATCCCGAGTGGAGCGGAGACGCGCCTGACCCCTCTACCTCCTATGCGCCCTACCGCGTGTACAACATCGGCAACAACGAGTCGGTCGAGCTGCTGCGATTCATCCAGGTGCTGGAGGATGCGTTGGGTGTGAAGGCCGAGATGAACATGCTTCCTATGCAGCCCGGAGATGTGCCGGCCACGGCCGCCGACATCGACGAGCTGACGCGGGACACGGGGTTCACCCCCAGCACTTCGATCGAGGAGGGACTGGCTCGCTTCGTCGAGTGGTATCGCGAGTACCATGACGCCTGATCGTCCCATCCCCTTGCTCGATCTCGGCCCGGAGATCGATTCGCTGTGGGAGGAGATCTCGGAGGCCTCCCGGCGCGTTCTGCGCTCCGGCTGGTATGTGGGTGGCCCCGAAGTCGCGTCCTTCGAGGGAGAGGCCGCCGCCTACCTCGGCGTCGAGCACGCCGTAGCGCTCAATTCGGGCACCGACGCTCTCGTCATCGGTCTCCGCGTCCTCGGCGTGGAAGCCGGAGACGAGGTGGTGACGTCGCCCTTCACGTTCTTCGCCTCACCCGAGTCCATAGGCATCATCGGCGGGCGGGAGGTGTTCGCCGACGTGGATCCGGACTCGTTCAATCTGGATCCCCAGCGGCTGGAGGAGGCGATCACGCCGCGCACCCGGGCCGTGATGCCGGTGCACCTGTTCGGGCGCCCGGCCGGGATGGACGACATCGATGACGTGGCCCGGCGGCACGGCCTGGTCGTGATCGAGGATGCGGCTCAGTCGTTCGGCGCCACCTTCGGTACCGGATCGCGTTTCGCGGGCAGGCAGACGGGAAGCGTGGGAGACGTGGGCGCTTTCTCCTTCTATCCGACGAAGAACCTGGGCGGATTCGGGGACGGAGGGCTCCTCGTCACGGGGGACGCGGCGGCGGCCCAGCGCGCGCGCCGCCTGCGCGACCACGGCTCCGCCCGGCGCTACGAGAACGAGACTCTGGGCTACAACTCGCGGCTCGATGCCCTGCAGGCGGCACTGCTCCGTGTCAAGCTTCCCCGTGTCGATGCGGCCAACGACGATCGACGGGACGCGGCGCTCCGGTACAACGAGCTGTTCTCGGAGGTCGAGGGGGTCATCACGCCCGACGCGGTACCGGGCCACGTGTTTCACCAGTACACGATCCGGGTGTCAGGAGGCCGGCGCGACGAGGTGCAAAGGTCGCTGGCCGAAGCTTCCATCGGAAGCATGATCTACTATCCGATCCCGTGTCACCGACTGCCGGTTTACGAGGATCGGCGGATCTCGATGCCGGTGGCCGAGATGCTCGCTCACGAGGTGCTGAGCCTGCCGATCTGGCCTTCGATCGACCCCGAGTCACAGGAGAGGGCGCGGGACGTCGTAGCGGCAACGCTACGCACCTGAGCCGCAACCAGGCCGGATTTCCTCGAAGGGCCCTGCCGCCGCGGCCATCCACATGCCCGTCGGATCAGGTTTTTACTTTCGCCATGAGCGCCAGCCCCGCGACGAAGAAGATCCCGTTCGGGAACCAGGCCGCCGCGACAGGAGGCAGCACTCCACCGGCCCCCAGCGCCTCGGCTACCCGGATCAGGGTCAGGAACACGATCGTGGTGGCCAGCGCCAGGCCTATGGAGAGCGCCGCCCCGCCCCGGCGCGTCGAGTTCGCGAGAGGTGCACCGAACAGAACGATGATGAAGCAGGTGAACGGAAAAGCGATCTTCAGCGCCTGCTGCACCTTCTCCTTGCGCGGGTTCTCCCCCGACCGCTCCAGGGCCTCGATGAAGCTCCCCAGCTCCCAGTAGCCCATCTCCTCGGGAGCCTTTGCCTTCGCGAGAAGATCCTCCGGCGTCTCCACGAACGGACGCTGCCACAGCTCGGCGAAGCCGATGTCGATGATGCGATCGCGCTCAGGCAGGTATCGGATGTGGCCGTTCTCGATCACCCAGCGCGCCGTCGCCGAGTCCCACCGGGCGTCCGGAGCGGTCACGACGTAGGAGGGGTACTCGAACCCGGTTCCCTCGCGATTAATCTTGAGGTCCAGGATTC
>JBDHFS010000065.1:0-9888 GCA_039590285.1 Gemmatimonadota bacterium | reverse complement strand
TCGGCGAACGAAGTAGTAGCGTCCGAAGTCACCCCGAAACACGAAGTTCAGGCGCGTGTCGAAATCCTGCTGGTCGTCCTTGTCGAGTGCCTGTGCCGCCATCCGGTTGGAGTCCGGCACGACCTCCGTCAGGGACAGCGCGAGGAAGCTGATGCCCAACCCGAGGAGGAGCAGCGGGGTCACGAGGCGGTAGAAGCTCACACCACCCGCCTTGGTCGCGGTCACCTCGAAATGGCGGGTCATGCGGGACACCGTGAACACGGCCGCCAGCAGGCAGGCGATCGGGAAGGCCAGCAGCATCTGGTAGGGAAGCTGGAAGAAGTAGTACTCCAGAACCTGGCTCTGGCCCACTCCGTCACGCAGGAAGTTGTCGAGGCGATCCGTCAGATCGATCACCTGGAACAGGAACGGCACTCCCAGGACGCAGATCAGGAAGATCCTGAGAAACTGTCCGATGACGTAGCGGTCCAGGATCCTCATCCCCCGGCCCTCCGTGCCTGGAAGAAGCCCGTGATGCCGATGGCCCCGAACAGGATGTTAGGGCTCCACATTGCCAGCGCCGGTGACAGGAGCTGTCGGTCGGCGAGCTTCTCTCCCCCGATGAGCGCCACGTAGTACAGGCAGAACACTCCCAGGCTCACTCCGACGACGAGTCCCACTCCGCCGCGCCGGAACCGCACCCCGATCGGCGCTCCGATAAGGACGAATACGATACAGGCCGCGGGGATGGTGAACTTCTTCCAGATTTCGACCTCGAACCGGTTGGCCTGCTCGTTGTGGCGCTGGTGTTGCACGGTATTCGCGCGGAACGAATTGTAAGCCGCCGAAGGCACTTCGATACTCCGGCCCTGCCGCCAGGCGTCGGCGATCGGTCCGGCCGTGTCGGCCGGCGCCAGCTCCTCCTCTCCGGGGACCAGACCTCCCAGCCTCCGTGATGTGGTGGCCACCGCCATGGTCCGGCTCCTGCTTTCGACGCGCTCCGCCTCCTCGCGGGAGCGAACCACGCCGGCCCGCATGGAATCGATCGGAAGCTCCCGGTCACTGCGGAACCGGTTGAGGTCCCGATCGAGCTCGTTTCCCACTTCCGGAATGCGAATGTAGTTGGTGCCGAACCACACCTCGCGAAATGCTTCGGGAGACTCGTTCCTCGTCTCGTGGACCTTTCCGTCGTACAGCGTCAGGTACAGGTCCGTCAGCGCCTCGTTGAACGCCATGTGTCCGCTGTCGGCGTAGATCGTCCGGGACCGGTCGACGTCCCTCTCGTCCCAGATCGTGACGTTCTCGAGCCGGCTGGCCTTATTGTCGATGCGGGCCGCCTGGATGAACAGCTTGCGATCGATGACCTCGTTCACGCCTCGCTCCTGGAGCGCGAACGTCGGTTCCTTTCGCGTGATGCTGACCCGGAGGCTCGCGAGGCGATGATTGGCCTCCGGCAGGACTGTGTCGTTGAACCACACGAGGCCGACCGCGACAAAGGAAGCTGCGACCACGACCGGCGCGGAGATCCGGGCCAGGCTGACGCCGTTCGCCTTCATCGCCGAGATCTCGTTGTCTCCCGCGAGCCGGTTGAAGGCATACAGGACGGCCACCAGCACGGCCATCGGAACGATCACAGCCAGGATGAAGGGGATCGAATAGAAGAAGACCTCCGCTATCACGCGGCCGCCCAGTCCCTTGCCCACGAGCCGGTGAAACTGCTTCGCGAGCTGATCCAGAAGCATGAGCAATGTGAGCGCGCTGACCGCGAACGCGAACGGCGCGATGTGCAGACGCAGGACGTATCGGCTGAGGATCCTCATGGGCCTCGGATCGTGGGTTCATTACTTGCCGCGGCGCGGCTTCGCCGTAATGTACGCCGGAACGTGCCTCAGGCTCCATATCTCTCTTCAGGAGACGTGACGCGCATGAGCCCCGCCCCGGAACCGCAGACCGACGACCGGACGCTCGAATCCGGGCCGCGGTCCGTGGCCGTCGTTCTGCTCAGCGCGATCGGAGACGTGGTACACGGCATGCCGGTGGTGACCTCGCTCCGCGAGGCGTGGCCTCACGCACACATCTCATGGATCATTCAACCGGTGGCGCACGCGCTCGTCGAGCCGCACCCGGACGTCGATGAGTTCGTCGTCTTCGATCGGTCGCGCGGGGCCCGCGCATTTGTCGCTTTCCGGCGACAGGTAGGCGGGCGCCAGTTCGATCTCGTCGTGGCCCTCCAGGTCTATCTCAAGGCGGGTCTGCTGACGGCGATGCTCCCCTCGCGCCGGAAGCTCGGTTTCGACCGGCGTCGGGCCCGCGACCTGAACTGGCTGTTCACCACCGAGCGCATCCCGCCTCACGAGCCACAGCACGTTCAGGACCAGTACTTCGAGTTTCTTCGCTACCTCGGTTTACGGCCGCTTCTCGCGTGGCGCTTCGCGTTCACCACCGAGGAGCGAACCGCACAGAACGCTTTCTTCGAGGGGCTGGATCGACCGGCTCTCGCCGTCGTCGTCGGGACCACGCGTGAAGGTAAGAACTGGATGCCGGAGCGTTACGCTCGCGTCCTGGAGGCCGCGGAGTCTGATTTCGGGCTCCAGCCGGTCATCGTCGGCGGCGAGGCGCCCATCGAGCTCAAGATGGCGGAGGAGGTGGTCCGACTGACTCGCGCCCGTCCAATCCTGGCCATGCGGAATGATCTCCGACGGATGGCATGGCTGCTGGACGGGGCGGCCCTGATGCTCAGCCCGGATACGGGACCGCTTCACATAGCCTCGGCGCTCGGGACTCCCGTGATCGGGCTGTACGGCTATACGGACCCGAAGCGGGTAGGGCCGTACGGATCCTCGGCCCGGCTCGTCATCGATCGCTACACGCGTCCCGGAGAAACGGCTCCGTCCATACGATTCCGGCCCGGAAACATGGACCGCATCACGGTTCAGGACGTCCTCGAGAAACTCGACCTGGCCGTCACCGGGAACACCTGAGCCGTGTGAGGAGTCGAGGAACCCCCCGGGGTGTTCCGGGTGACAGGACGTGCCATATTCCGCTGGTTCCCCGCGTTCGGGTGAGACCCGTCGCGGAGCCGTTCGCATCCGGCGACCCACGACCAACCGTGAGAGGCAGTGTCGACGCCTGTGAACAAAGGAAGAATCCTGTGGGTCGACGATGAGGTCGACCTGCTCCGGCCCCACACCCTGCTGCTGATACGGGAGGGCTACCACGTCGACGCCGTGATGAACGGAGCCGATGCGCTGGGACTGCTGGAGCGCGAGAACTACGACCTGATCCTCCTGGACGAACAGATGCCGGGGCTGCGCGGCCTGGACGTGCTGAGCTCGATCCGCACGTCCGGCCGGGATCTCCCGATCGTGATGGTTTCGAAGAGCGAGGCCGAAGAGACGCTCCACGAGGCCCTGGGAAGAAGGGCCGACGACTACATCATCAAGCCGACGAGCCCGCGTCAGGTCCTTTCCGTGGTGACGCGATTGCTGGCGGGACCGCGACTTCGCCACGAGCAGACTTCGAGGGAATTCACGGCCCGGTTCGGAGAGATCCGCAATGCTATCGTCACGGCCGATTCGTGGCAGGAGTGGGCCGACCTGTACAGCGAGCTCGTCGATTGGGATCTCCGCCTGGAGGAGTCAGGCGAGACAGGCCTCAGCGAGACGCTCGCGGCCCTCAAAGCGGACGTCCGCCGCAATTATTCCGGGCTCGTGACGGAGCGGTACGAGCAGTGGGTTCACGAAGGAGGGGAGAGCGGTCCACCGCTCTCGGTCGATGTGCTGGAGCGCTTCTTCGCGCCCTTGCTGTCAGACGATCGCTCCGCCCTGCTCGTCGTGATCGACTGCCTGAGGCTGGACCAGTGGCGGGCGATACGGCCCCTGTTGTCCGATCTGTTCGAAGTCGAAGAGGCGCTGTACTCCTCTCTCCTGCCGACCGCGACGCCGTTCTCGCGCAACGCCATCTTCAGCGGCATGTTCGCGGACGAGCTCGAGGAGTCGAGGCCCGGTTGGTACGACGCCGGCTCGGATATGGGTTACAACACGTTCGAGGACGAGCTGTTCGCCCGGCACGTGCAAGAGCTGGCGGGCCCTGGAGTGCGCACGCACTACGAGAAGGTGTTCTCCGCGGACCAGGGCGAGGCCATGCTCGGGCGTCTCGGGGGGTACCTGACGGGACCGTCCGCCACGGCCCTGGTCTTCGGATTCGTCGACCTGCTCACGCACGGCCGGAGCGAGTCGCGTCTGATCTGGGAGGTGGCGCGCGACGAGTCGGCTCTGCGCTCACTCACGGTCGGGTGGTTCGAGCGCTCGGCGGCGTTCAAGGCTCTTCAGGAGGCCCATCGGCGGCGGGCGTCGGTTCTGCTGACCACGGATCACGGCTCGGTGCACTGCAACCGGCCGCTCACGATCTACGCCCACAAGGATGCTACGCCCAACCTCCGCTACAAGTTCGGACGCGACATGCGGGTGGACAATTCGGCCGGCGTCCTTTCCGTTCAGGATGCCGCGGCACTGCGCCTTCCTCCACGCGGCTTTCATTCGACATACATTCTATGCCGTGACGACTTCTTCTTCGTCTATCCGACCAAGCTCCGGGAGTACCAGGGCCGCTACCGTGACAGCTTCCTCCACGGAGGCGTGAGCCCGGAGGAGATGGTGCTTCCGGTGGCCCTTCTCACTCCGAGAACCTGAAAGGCCGATCCGTATGTGGGCTGCCTATGGCCGGCTATTCCGATACACATGGCCCTTCGTGGGGCTGCTTGTCATCGGGGTGGCGCTGACCATCGCTTCGGCCCTGCTGGACACCTTCAGCCTGCTGCTTCTCATCCCTTTCCTACAGTCCCTGTTCGGCGGAGAGATCCTGAGCGGCGGAGAGCTGAGCCTCATAGAGCAATGGATGGATTCGTTGTTCGGCGCATGGCTGCGCGCGGGCGATCCCCTGGCGGCGCTGCGCAACGTGTGCGTCCTGGTTCTGGGTGCCCTGTTCCTGAAGAACCTGACGCACTACGGCGCCCGCATGCTGAGCATAGTCGTGCAGGAGAGGGTCGAGCAGCTGATGCGGGAAGACGTCTACGGCCACCTGCAGTACCTGCCGCTCAGCTACTACGGCCGCATGAAGGTGGGCCAGCTGATCACGCGCGTGCTGAACGACACGAAGGAGGCGCGCGGAGCCATCAGCTATGCGCTCACGGAGGTGCTGCGGCATCTCATCACGGCGGTGGTCTACATCGGTGCCCTGTTCCTCCTGTCGTGGAGACTGACGCTCGTGGCACTCCTCACGGGCCCGCTCGTCGCCGTGTTCCTCGGGCCGGTCGTCAGACGTCTCAAGCGCCGGTTCGGCCGCGCCTTCCAGCTTCGTGGGGAGCTCGTGTCGGTGGCGCAGGAGACGATGAGCGGGATCCGCCTCGTCAAGTCTTTCGGGGCGGAAGAGCACGAGAAGGCGAGGTTCGGTCGCAGCTCCCGCGAGTACACGCGGCGGATCCTGCGCGCCGAGACGATGAACCAGCTGGCCGGGCCTATCTCGGAGATCGTCTCGTCCGTCATCGCGCTGGTCCTGATATGGATCGGCGCGAATATGGTGCTCGGCGCGGGAACGCTGAGCGCCGAAGTCTTCATAGCGTTCGTGACCATCGCCGTGCGGCTGGTGTCGCCGGTGAAAGCCGTCGCCCAGTTTCCGGCCCGTCTTCAGCTTTCGATGGCGGCGGCGGATCGGTTCTTCGAAGTGCTCGACGCGGAGCGGGAGCCGACGGGTGATGGTGAGCAGCCTGCCGAGACGCCCCGGGGCTCGATCCGATTCGAGTCGGTGGCTTTCGAGTACGAGACCGACCGTCCCGTCCTGACCGACATCGATTTCGAGGTACGGACGGGCCAGATCGTAGCGCTCGTGGGGCCATCCGGGGCGGGCAAGAGCACGCTCGTCGATCTGCTACCTCGCTTCGTCGAGCCTACCTCCGGGCGGATCACCCTGGACGGCCGGGACCTCGAAGACATCCCCCTGCGATCGCTGCGGGCCCTCTTCGGTGTGGTCAGCCAGGAAACCGTGATCTTCCACGACACCGTGCGGGCCAACGTCGCCTACGGGAAGGATCGTCCGTCAGGAGACATCGAGGCCGCGATCCGGGCGGCCAACGCGTGGGAGTTCGTCCTCGACCTCCCACGAGGCCTGGACACTGAGCTGGGAGACAGGGGCGTTCGCCTGTCGGGCGGCCAGCGGCAGCGGATAGGAATCGCCCGGGCCATCCTGCGCGATCCTCCCCTGCTCATCCTGGACGAGGCGACGTCCTCTCTCGACACGGAATCGGAGCTTCTCATTCAGGCGGCCCTGGATCGGCTGCTTTCCGGGCGCACGGTGTTCGTCATCGCGCACCGGCTCTCCACGATTCGCGGAGCCGACATGATTCTGGTCCTGGACGAGGGTCGCATCGTGGAGTCCGGAACGCACGAAGAGCTGTACGAGTCTGGCGGTGTGTATCGGAGGCTGTGCGACCTGCAGTTCGCGGGGGCGGAAGGACAGGCGGAATCACCTTCCGTCGAGAGCGAGACCGACTCGGGCCCGTCGAGCCCCTAGGCGGCGGGGAGGGGGTCCGGTGGAGTCTCGTAGCCCCGCTCGAAAGCGTCCCAGCTGTCCAGCGCGACCCGCATCTCCAGCTTGAGCAGAGAGCGCCGCAGGCGCCTCAGGTTGGATCGGGCCGGCCTCGCCGCCGTGGGACCCGCGCTCACTGAAGCCCGGTCGAGATCGATCACGATCACCGGCCCGTCCCCTTCCTCCGAAACGAGCAGGTTGTGCGCGTTGAGATCCGCGTGCACACCGCCGGCCTCGTGAAAACCTCGGACGGCGCGACCCATGGCCTCCATGACGATCGCCGCCCGGGCCCCGGACCCCTCCGCCAGGGCGGCGGCGCAGGACATCGTCCTCGGTACGCGGCGCGTGACCATGCACGCGGTGTAACCGGCCGGATGGGACCGCTGCACGGCCGCCAGCGCCTCGGGCACCGGAGCTCCGCGCAGCCGGAGACGGTGCGTGGCGATCAGCTCCTCGAAGGCCCGATTACCAAGGAAATACCGTCTCTCGTTGAAGCGTTCGATCAGACCGCCCCGCCTGTAGGGCCGGACCACGGCCTCGCCCAAACGGCCGGCTTCGATGACCCGGGCGCCTCCCCTGCCACCGGCCAGTGATCTCCTCCCTCCAGCACCCGGATCGTCGCCGCCGGGCACGGAGAGCAGCGGGGAGGCTGCGCAACCGATCAGCCGGTGGTCTTCGAAGCTGGCGACGAAGTCCGTCCGAACGATGGCCGTTGCCCGGCCGGATCTCACGACCGAGTACTCGCCTGACATCCAGGCGGGAACGTGTGCGCGCATGTTGCCAAGATGCCACGCCCGCCCGATTCGCGCGACGAGCGCCTCGTTGTAGCCTCGTCTGACCGGGATTACCTTCCCCCAAATGATTCCGCTCCACGTTCTTCACGTCGAATCGGGTCACGAGTGGCGCGTCACGCGGGACCAGGTCAGTCTGCTCGTTGACGGGCTGCGACGTTACCCATCCGTGCGGCAGGCGGTCGCGACGCTTGAGCGGTCGCGTCTCGCCGTGGCTACCCGGGACATGGACGTGCCGGTCATCCAGCTCCCCTGGGCCGTGGGGACGGATCCCCGGGCGCTCCGCATGCTCGCGCTCCAGACGCGACGTCGCTGGGACATCCTGCACGCGCATGATACCCACGCGCTCAGGCTCCTGACGTATCTGACGGCGCTCGAGGGATCGCGAAGCAGTATCGTCGCCACCCGCCGAACGGTGGGCCCACCCCACTCATCCTGGAAGTGGCGCCGCGCGAACCTCATCCTCGCGGTGTCCGAATCCGCTCGCCGCTCGATGATCGAGCGAGGAGTAGAGCGCTCGAGGATAGTGGTGATTCCGGAAGGTATGGATACGGAGGGTCTGGACCCACAGCGTCCGGGTGTGTTGCGCCAGGCCGCCGGTGCGGAAGAGGGACACTTCCTCATCGGTTCTCTGGCGGCCCTCGGCAGGGACAGGGACCACTCGACGCTTCTTCGCGCCGCTTCCCTCATCGCGAATCGTCATCCGAGCGCGAGAGTCGCGATCTTCGGTGATGGACCGCAGCGCCGCCGGCTGGAGCATGAGATCGAGGCACTGGGACTCGAGGGCAAGGTATGCCTGCCCGGTTTCGTTCCCGAAGCCCGCGCTTCGTTGAGTGACCTCGACCTTCTCGTGATGCCGTCTCTCCAGGAGGAGATGTCGACCGGCTCTCTGGAAGCCCTTTGGCTGGGTATTCCGGTCGTCATGACGGCGGAGGGTGACGGTCGCCTGCGGGCCGAGGGAATCGAGCCTGTACGCCGTGGCGATCACTCCGCCATGGCCGAGGTGATCGGCCGCTTCATCGAGGACGAAAGTCACCTCCGAGAAGCCGGAAAGAGAGCGCGCCGACAGGCCGGCGTCCACGACGCCGCGAGATTGGTCGAATCCACTCTGGACGCCTACCAGGCCGTCGCCCGCGTGAGCCGAAGGGGCCGATGAAGCTGCGCGACCTCGTCGAGTATGTCCCCGCTCGAGCGGCGGAAGCTGCTCTCGCCGGACTTCCCGGCGATATCTCGACTGCTCTCGGTTCTGGCGCCGGCCGGGTCGCGTGGCGGGTCGGCACACGGCGCCGCGTCGTGGTGGAGCAGCTGGGCGCCGCGTTCCCGGATTGCTCGCCGAGCTGGGTCGCGGACACGGCGGCCGCCTGCTACCGGCACTTCGGGAGGGAAACGGCCGAGATAGCTCGGCTGGGGAGGACCGGAGGAGCGGCCCTGCTCGACCGGGTGGCGCTCGGAGAGGATGCCGTGGCTCTTCACCATCGGACTACGAGTGGCGGCGGCGCGCTGATCGTTACCGGCCACGTGGGTAACTGGGAAGTCGCCGGGAGCTATCTCGCCGCGGCCGGGCTGGCCATGGCCGCCGTCGTCAAGAGACAGCGAAACACGACGTTCGACAGGCGACTGCTCGATACGCGCCGACTCCTCGGCATCGAGCCCATCTACATGGAGGATGCGCGGATCCGGATCCCGGAGGCTCTGGGGCAGGGAAAGACGGTGGCGCTCGTGGCGGACCAGGACGCGGGCCGGCGCGGCACCTTCGTTCCGTTCATGGGACGCCTCGCCGCCACCTTCCGGGGCCCCGCCCGTCTCGCGCTTGCCCACGAGGTTCCGCTATTCTTCGGGGCCGCCATCAGGGACGGCGCCGGATATCGCGCCGTCCTCGAGCGGGTGGAGCCGCCCGCACCCGCTGAAGGGGCGGAGGACGAGATGACGCGCCGCTGGGTGGTCCGGCTCGAAGCCCAGGTCCGGCGTCATCCGGACCAGTATTTCTGGTTTCATCGGAGGTGGAAGACTCGGCCGCGGGGAACGACCGGCCCCGTTGAGAGGTACTCCGGGGACAAGGCATCGGAATGATGGCACCCCGTCGCCGCATAACCGTCCGAAAGGAGCGATGCGAGACGTGATCTACGTCACGCTGCCCGTACATAACGAAGAGCACACCATAGGCGTGCTGATGTGGAAGATCCGCAAGGTCTTCGCGCATCTGGACCGCGACTTCCGCATTCTGGTCGTGGACGACGCGTCCACGGACGGAACAGCGGACGTTCTCGAGCCTTATCGCCGCGTCCTGCCGCTGACCGTGTTCAGCAACGCCACTCGCCAGGGCTACGCCGCGGCCCTCGAGGCCCTGATCAGAGAGGCAGCGCGGATGTCCCGTTACCCCAAGCGTGACGCCGTCCTCGTGATGCAGGCGGACTTCACGGAGGGGCCCGAAATGATTCCGGAGATGCTGCGCCGGTTCCAGGGTGGGGCGGACCTTGTGGCGGGTCGGGCCGTGGACGTGCGGGAGGCGCCGCGCTCGGTCAGGCTCGCCCGCATC
>JBDHFS010000064.1:0-12679 GCA_039590285.1 Gemmatimonadota bacterium | reverse complement strand
CAGGCCCGTCGCCTGGCCGGCCTGCTCGCCGACACGGATCACTCCGAAGACGTCGTCGATCAGCTTCGGGAAGGCGTTCGCGTACCCGATGAACGAGCCGAAAGTCATGACGTACAGATAGGTCATGATCCAGTTGTGCTTCATCTTGAAGATGCCGAATTGCTCGTTCAGGCTTTCCCGCGTTTCCCGCGGCGTCAGGTAGCGCATGCCCGCCAGAGTGACGACCACGGCAATCACGACGACGACGAACGTCTTGAGCAGAACGGGAAAGGGTCCCCAGGGCAGGATCAGCAGGACGATCCCCGCCGAAGCGCCCACGAATCCGAGGAACGTGAGCCACAGGTACTTCCCGACGGCGGTCGGTGTGGACCCGACTTTGTGGAAGGGAAGGTTGTTCATGCCCAGAAAGGCGAGGATCGCGAACAGCGCGAGAACCGGCACCCAGACCAGGCTCGCGTTCTGGATCCACATCTCCGATGCCGCGCGTGTGGCCTCGTACGCGTAAGGGTCTCCGCTCAGGGTCCCGAACAGGCGGAAGGTGATCACCCACGGGATCAGGAACTGCATGACGCTGACCCCCAGGTTGCCCAGGCCGGCGTTGAGGCCCAGGGCCAGTCCCTGTTTCGCCTTCGGGAAGAAGAAGCTGATGTTCGACATGGACGAGGCGAACGCCCCGCCTCCGACGCCCGACAGCGCCGCGAGGATGATGAAGATCCAGAATGGAGTCGTGTGATCCTGGAGCGCGATTCCCGTACTGAGCGCCGGAACGATGAGGAGCGCGCTCGTCATGAACTTGACGTTGCGCCCCCCGCAAATGGCGATCATGAAGGAGTTCGGGATTCGCAGGGTGGCCCCGGCCAGACCCGCGACCGCCGGGAGCGTGAACAGGAGAGCGCGATAACCTGCTTCCGCGTATGGTGCTCCGCCGTTCATGAACGTGAAGTCGAACAGCTCGCCGCCGGAGGCGAAGTGCAGTCGCTGGATGTACGTCGCGACCATGCCCCAGTAGATCCACACCGCGAAGGCGAGGAGAAGATTGGGAATCGAGATCCACAGGTTCCGGTTCGCGACCCGATGGCCCTCGCGGTCCCAGAATGCCTCGTCCTCCGGATCCCAGTAGTCGGGCCAGCTCTTGCCCTGATCGTCAGTCATCCGGTTCCTCCGGTGTCACTCGTGCCCCAGCGCTCATCCTCTCCGCGTTCACTCCCGGCCTCAGTTGCCGTGCGGACGCACCCGGGTCCAGGGAGCCTCCGGGTCACGGATCGTCTTGCGGTCCCAGTTCCAGATCACTTTCTGGTAGGGTCTGACGATGTAGTGCAGCGGAGCGACGATGAAGTGCGCCAGTCTCGTGAACGGGATCATGAACATCAGGGCGAACGCTCCCAGGATGTGGAGCTTGATCACCCACGGAAGCGCGAACACGGCTGTGGTCTCCGGGGTCAGTGAAACCAGCGACCACAGGTAGGGCGACAGATCGGCCGCGAACCAGGAGGCTCCCCAGCGGAAGCCGAGGGCGATCCACAGTCCCAGCACGACCTGGGCCAGCAGCAGCAATTCGATGGCGATATCCATCGGCGTGGTTACAGCCCGCACGCGCCTGTTGGTGAGCCGCCGCCACATGAGGGAAACCAGGCCGACGAACACGGTGACGCCAAACACGAACGCGGTTACCTCGAGGATGATCAGGCGTACCGGAACTCGGTTCCACGCGAGGTTGGCCTGTGGCAGCAGGAACGCGATCAGGTGGCCGAAGAACACGACCAGAAGCCCGACATGGAACGGCACGCTGCCCCAGAAGAGCTGCCTCCCTTCCAGGAACTGCGACGAGAGCGAGGAGATGGTGAAGCTCTTGCTCCGGTACCGGTAGGCCAGCCCGAGCACGAAGACCATGATCGCCACGTAAGGAAACGCGATGAAGAGAACAGTGTTGAGGACGTTCATGGCATGCTCCTCCAGGAGGCTGCTGAAGAAGACCTCGTTCGGCGCCCTTCGCTGGCTTCGATATCCAGCTCGCGGCCGATGGAACTCAGGAAGTCGCTCACCTGCACCGGCTTTTCGAGCTCGGAGAGGGCAAAATCTTCTCTGAGCACCGACAGCAGCGCCAGCAGCGGCTCGCGATATATGGTAGCCCGTTCCGCGGACGAAGCTATGAGAGTCTTGAAGTGCTTCTGGTACAATCGGTTGCGTTCCTTCATGTGGTTCGGCTCGAACTCCCCGATCATCATCTCGAGCGCCGGGTGCAGGAGCTCCTGGACGAACTCCGCGGCGAGCTCCAAGTCCTGCCACCGGGCCAGCAGCCGCAGCACTGTCGGAAGGTGGTCCGGAAGCTCGGTGCCGCAATCGACGCCGGCCTCACGGTGCTCGCGGCTCAGGTTCACCAGAACCTCGCCCCGCTTGTAGTCATCCCCGAACATCACGTAGCCCACGCCGAGCGTGGTGATCGGTTGCACATCGAAGGAACGGGTGAAGATCTCCTGAACCTCGTGCAGCTCTTCCTCCGACAGCGTCCCGTCTCCGGGCGGCAGGGCTCTGGCGAAGGTCTCCAGCCTGGCCGCCGCCTCCGGATAGCGAGCGGCGAGCAGGTCCCGCGCGGCGCTCACCCTCCGCGGATAGTCCGGGCCTGGATAATCGAAGAGGTCGGCGAGCCGTTCGTAACGAGTCATCACCGGCATCTCAGGTTCCCCTCTTCGCCGTGTCGGCCTTGAAGCCGAATCCCGTGCTTCCCTGTACATCGCCCGTGAACTCCATCATCTCGATGGCCTGCTCGCGGTGCGCGGCGGGGATGACGAAGCGATCGTCGAAGCTGGCGAGAGACGTCAGGTGATAGATGTCATCGGCCATCTGCGGGGTGAGCCCGGTGTCGGCCAGCGCCCGTCTCACGGTTTCCTCCGGGACATCGCCGACCGTGACCTGGCGGCGGTGGAGCCGGACGGCCATCAGCTTCTTCAGCCGGTCCCCCACCTCCGTCGTGTCGCCGGCGCTGAACATGTTGGCCATGTACTGGAGCGGAAAGCGCGCTTCGTCGATCGTGCCGAACAACTCGGTCGTGCTCGTGTCGTACAGCCAGCTGTCCGGCCAGTGCTTGGCGACCGAGTTGAGCTCGCCGGCCTGCGCCGTGTTATCGACCTCCGACACCGACGCCATCACCGGAAGGAGCGGCGGCACGTAGAACAGCATCGGGAGGGTGCGGAATTCCGGGTGCAGTGGAAGCGCCAGATTCCAGTCCTTCACGAACTTGTACGTGGGTGAGTACTGCGCCGCATCGATGGTCGAATCGGCGACCCCGTTCGCCTTGGCGGCCTCGATCACCTGGGGGTCGAAGGGGTCGAGGATCATGTCCATGTGGCTGCCGATCACGCTCGCATCGTCGGCCGCGGCGGCGCTCTCGATTCGGTCGGCATCGTACAGCAGGACGCCCAGGTAGCGGATCCTCCCCACGCACGAGTGCATGCACGCCGGTGCGTGGCCCGCCTCGATCCGCGGATAGCACAGGATGCACTTCTCGGACTTCCCGGTGCTCCAGTTGTAGTAGGCCTTCTTGTAGGGGCAGGCCGTCACGCACATCCGCCACCCGCGACACACCTCCTGGTTGATCAGCACCACGCCGTCCTCGCCGCGCTTGTATATCGCGCCCGACGGGCACGAGGCGACGCACGCGGGATTCAGGCAGTGGTTGCAGATCCGCGGAACGTAGAAGAAGGCCATGCGCTCGAGCTGGAACATGGCCTCCTTCTCGGCGGGCGACAGGTCCTCCATGTTGGGATCCTTCCGGGCGAAGTCGGGCGACCCGCCCAGGTCGTCGTCCCAGTTCGGACCCATCTTGATGTCCATCGGCTCGCCGGTGATCATCGAGATCGGCCGGGCCGTGGGCTGGTCGTCGCCCGCGGGTGACTCGATCAGGTCCAGGTACTTGAAGGTGAACGGCTCGTAGTAGTCGTCGATCACCGGAAGATGCGGATTATGGAAAATGTTGGTGAGGCTCTTTGGCTTCCCCGCCCCCTTCAGGTGGATCCCATCCCCGTTCTTCTCCCAGCCGCCCTTGTACACCTCCTGATCTTCCCACAGGCCTGGGTAACCGGTGCCGGGCTTCGTCTCCACGTTGTTCCACCACATGTATTCGGCGCCCTTCCGGTCCGTCCACACGTTCTTGCACGCGATCGAGCACGTGTGACAGCCGATGCACTTGTCCAGGTGGAACACCATGGAAATCTGTGAGCGAACATCCATCTCGGTCTCCCGCGCTTGCGCGATCCTCAGGTGATCAGAACTCCACCTTGTCCATCCGCTTGACGACGACGTGCGTGTCCCGGTTCGGAGCTATGGGGCCCCAGTAGTTGAAGTGGTATGTGAACTGGCCGTAACCGCCGGCCAGGAAATTGGGCTTGAGGTGGATGCGCGTGAAGCTGTTGTGCCCCCCGGCCCGCTTCCCTCCCCGCACCTGCGACTTCGGGATCCCTATCGTGCGCTCGGGCACGTGGTACACGATGCACACGCCCTTCGGGATACGGGCGCTCACGGCGGCGCGAGCGGCGTACACCCCGTGGTCGTTGTAGACCTCGCACCAGTCGTTGTCCTGGATACCGAGTGCCTCGGCGTCCACCTCGCTCAGCCACACGGGCTCGCATCCCCTCGATAGGGTCAGCATGCGCTGATTATCTCCGTAAGTGGAGTGGATGTGCCACTTACCGTGCGGCGTGAGGCAATTCAGGATCATCGCGTCCCCGGCCTTCAGCGTCTGCTTCAGGTCACCATAGGCCTCGGGCTTCGGCGACGGCTTGTACGTGGGCAGGTTCTCCCCGTACGCCAGGTACATCTCGTGATCGAGGTAGAAGTGCTGGCGGCCCGTGAGCGTCCGCCACGGGAGCAGCTTCTCGACGTTCGCCGTGAACGCGGCGTAAGCCCTTCCACCCTTCATCACGCCCGACCACAGGGGCGACGTGTTGTACCGCCGCGGCTGAGCCTGCAGGTCGGCATAGCGGATCCGCAGGTCCTCGCTCCCCGCGCCCAGGTCCACCAGGTCGAGGCCGGTACGCTTCTCGGCGTCGCGGTACGCTCGCACGTTGAGTGTGCCGTTGGTCAGCGTCGAGAGATGCAGCACCGCGTTGGCGGCCCATTCGTCTTCCTTCAGCGATGGCAGCAGGTCCCCGTTCCGCCGCTCGACCGGGAAGTGGCTGGACGCGACCATCTCGTCGTAGGCGTCCTCGCATTCGTAGTGGTTGCCGTGCGCTCCCAGACCCGTCGTGCGGATGCGGTCGCCCAGGCTGATGAACTTGTCGTACAGCTTCGTGTAGTCGCGGTCCACGACGACCAGGTTGTGCGTGGTCTTGCCGGGCACGGGCTCGCACTCCCCGTGATACCAGTCCCGGATGACGGGCTGGGAGATCTCGCCCGCCGAGTCGTGTGCGATCGGCGCGGCGACGACGTCCTTCTGCGGTTTCGGGAAGTACTTCTGAGCCGCTTCGCTCGTCACCCTGGCCAGCTCCCGGAAGATCGCCCAGTCGGTCTTGGACTCCCACACCGGAGGGATCGCCGCCGAGAGGGGGTGGATGAACGAGTGCAGGTCCGTGCTGTTCAGGTCCGCCTTTTCGTACCACGACGCGGCCGGGAGCACCATGTCGGAATACAGGGCCGACGAGTCCATGCGGAAGTTGAGGTCCACGATGAGGTCCATCTTCCCGACGGGCGCGATGTCGTGCCAATTGACTTCGCGTGTGTGGTCCTCGGAGTCCTCGGCGATGGCGTTCGTATGCGTGCCGAGGTAGTGCTTCAGGGCGTACTCGTGCCCTTTCATGCTTCCCATGATGGCGTTGCCGCGCCAGATGTACCACACGCGCGGGAAGTTGTGCTCGGCCTCCGGGTCGCTCACCGAGTACTTCAGTTCCTTCGACTTCAACTTTTCCAGAACGTAGCGCTTGATGGCTTCGTCGTCGGGGGCCCCCGCCTCGACGGCCTCGCGGCACAGATCGAGGGTGTTCTGGTCGAACTGCGGGTAGAACGGCATCCAGCCCATGCGTACGGCCTTGAAGATCTGGTCGGCCGTGTGCTGGTCGGTGAGCTCGTTCTCCGGCACCGTGTTGTACCTTGAGAACTGCCCGTCGTACCGGTACTGGCACGTGTTGATGTAATGCCAGATGGGCGTCTGCTGGAGCCGGACGGCTCCCTGCCAGTCCTTGCCGAAGGCGATCGCCCCCCACGAGTCCATCGGGGCGAGCTTCTCCTGCCCGACGTAATGGTTGAGGCCGCCTCCGTTCTTACCGATGCAGCCGGTCAGCATCAGGGCCATGGCTCCTGCCCGGTACATCAGGTTGGCGTGATACCAGTGGTTGATGCCGGCCCCGATGATGATCATGCACTTGCCGCCGGTGGCCTCGGCGGTGCTCGCCCACTCTCGCGCGAACTGCAGCACCGTGTCGGACGCTACGCCCGTGAACAGCTCCTGCCAGGCGGGCGTGTATGCGGCGTTCTTGTCCGTGTAGTCGTCCGGGTATTCGCCGGTCAGACCCCGGCTCACGCCGAACTGGGCCATGGTGAGGTCGTAGACGGTCGTCACCGTGACAGGGCCTTCCGTGGTCTCGATCTGCATCACGGGCACGCCGCGCAGCACCTCCCGGTCGAGGCCGAACTCGACGAACTTCGTGTGCGCGACCTCGTCGGTCCGTCCGAGCAGGGTCAGCACCGGATCGTACGCACGGTCGTCGACCACGCTCTCGTGCTTGATGTTCCAGTTGCCCTGCTTCTCGTCCCACCGGGACCCGGAGCTTCCCTTCGGGACCACGAGCTCCCCGGTATCGGCATCGATGTTGAGGAACTTCCACTCACCATTGGATATGTCGCTGTAGGCGGGAACCTCCGACGCGCGGAGCAGCCGGCCGGGTTTGTAGGCCTCGCCGTCCTTCTCGAGCTTCACGAGGAAGGGGCTGTCGGTGTACTTCTTCACGTAGTCGATGAAGTACGGCGTCTGTTTCTCGTGATGGAACTCCTGGAGGATCACGTGGGTCGTAGCCATCCAGAAGGCGCCGTCGCTTCCGGCATGGAGCGGCACCCACTGGTCCGCGTACTTGCACACCTGGCTGAAGTCGGGCGAGAACACCACGGCCTTGGTGCCGTTGTGCCGCGACTCGGCGAAGAAGTGACAGTCGGGCGTCCGCGTCATGTTCAGGCAGGCGCCCATGTCGGCGATCATCTTCGCGTTGTACCAGTCGGCGCTCTCGCACACGTCGGTCTGCTCGCCCCAGATCTCCGGGAAGGCGGTGGGCAGGTCGCAGTACCAGTCATAGAAGCTGAGATTCACGCCGCCGAACAGCTGGAGGAATCGGCCGCCGGCCGCATAGCTCAGCATCGACATCGCCGGGATCGGGCTGAACCCGATCACCCGATCCGGGCCATACTTCTCCGCCGTATGGATGTTGGCCACGGACATGATCTCCATGACCTCGTCCCAGCTCGCTCTCCGAAATCCACCCTTTCCACGCGCGAGCTGGTAAGCCCGGCGAGCTCCCTCGTCCTCCTGCAGAGCCTTCCACGCCTTCATCGGGTCGCCCGTCTCCCGCTTCTTCTTTCTGTAGGCGTCGATGAGCGCGCCGCGGACGAGTGGATACTTGATCCGGAGCGGGCTGTACAGGTACCACGAGAACGAGATTCCGCGCTGGCATCCCCGGGGCTCGTATGGGGGGAGGGAATCCTCCAGAAGCGGGTAGTCCAGTTGCTGCGTCTCCCACGTCACGATCCCGTCCTTGACGTGGATCTCCCATGAACACCCGCCGGTACAGTTCACCCCGTGCGTGCTGCGCACGATTCGATCGTGCTGGAACCGGTTGCGGTAGAACTCTTCCCACTTCCGGGTCTGCGGCGAGATGATGTCTTTGATCCAGCCCATGGTCTCTTCTCGATCGCTTGGCTGCTGTGGATTCAGATCAACCGTATTCGCGTGTCGCCTGCGAGCGGTTGATGGAGGAACCTTCGGACGGTCCCGGTCGGCGTCGCCCGTTCACGCCGACCTCACCTGCCGGTCGAAGATCGTCTGGTTCACGGAGCCCTTCCTGCGCTTTCGCCAGATCAGCGTGTAGAGCCCCAGGAGCAGCGACGCGCCCGCGATGCCGGCGAAGAACAGCGGGATGCCATACGCCCGGGACTGGTACATCGCCTGCTCGGCGTCCGCGCGCTCGAGGAACGCCACGAGCGCCCCGACCTCCTCATCGGTGAGGGGCCGGCTCTCGTACGCCTTCTGCATCAGGGGGAACGGAGGCCGACTGACGATCGCCCAAACCCCCTGCGATCCCACCCGTGAGACCACCGAGGTGAGCTCGGCCGCAAGCAGTCCACCGGCCAGGACGTCTTCACCTCTTACCTCGTGGCAGGAGTTGCACGTGGGGCCGTTGTTGGTGAACCGGGTGTGGCCCTGGAACAGGTCACGTCCGAGGCGCACCTGCGCCTCCGTGGCCGGCTCCCGTTCGACAGGAGGCTCGCCGCCCGTCGTGGTCCCCTCCACGTATTCCAGGACGGCCAGGACCTCCTGGTCGGTCAGCGGCTGATCCGGCATGGGGATCCGATTGAATTCCTCGAAGATCGCCACCGCGTCCGGATCGCCCGCATCCACCATGGCCTGCGAACGTTGAACGAAGCCGATGATCCACTCCTGGCTCCGGCGCTCGCTGATCCCCTGGAGGTCCGGCCCCACGAGCGCGCCAGCGCCGATCGTGTGGCAGGCCGAGCAGAGCGTCTGGAAAGCCTCGCGGCCCGGGTCGGCGTCCTGGGCCTGGACCGGCGTGTTGTGGAGGAGGGAGCCCGTAAGGGCCGCGCAAACTAGAGCCGGGAATCGGACGGTCGTGATTTTTCTCGTGCCCATCAACATGCTCTACCTGCCCTCAAAGGTCAGGCCGAACCTGGCGGCTCGGCCGCCGGCGTCGTCGCGTGCGCCGCCCGGGAGGAGGTGTCTATGCGGATCTGGAATCCGTGAACAGCCTCCGCAGCGCGCAGTCAGAGTGTCGAGTAATAACGGACAAAAACATGATAATTGTTTCCGGTGGATTTCGCACGTCCTGTTTCCGAACGTCGGTCATGGGTCCCGGTGACCTCTCTTCAGGTCCTGGAAAGTCGCTTCGCATGGGGGACGACGAGAATGGGGCAGTTCGCGTGTCGCACCACTTTCTCGGCGACGCTGCCGATCAGCAACCGCGGCATGCCCGTGCGCCCGTGCGTGCCTATCACGATGAGATCGACGCCGTTGCGGTCCGCGTAATCGCAGATCGCGAGCGGTGCGCTCGCGTTCTCCAACGTGACCAGCGTCACGTTCTCCACGTCGGAGAGGATCGTCCGTTTGAGCTCGTCGAGGCCTTGGCTCGCTTCGATGTCGAGGTCCGCGGACGTGATCTGTTTGTCCGTCGGAATCACGGCCTCCGGCGCGGCGGGCGCGTGTCGGTGGATGTGAAGGACGGTCAGTTTGGCGTCCGTCGTCCGCGCCAGTTCGGCCGCCTTCTCGACGGCCTCCTGCGACGCTTCGGAGAAATCCGTGGTGAGCAGAATATGCGTCGTGGCACCCATGGTGAGCCTCCCGGTGCGGGTGCAGCGATTCTGCTTCGTGGGAGCTTCGATGTCAACGGGACGGGGGCGCCATTATGGACGTAGGCCCCTCCGTGACGGGGCTTGCCCCATCGAGCGCCTCGATCCCGTCGCGAGCAGCCGGCGGGCGATGTGCTCACTCTCAACGAGATCTCAAGAGCGTTTCCGCGGAAACGTTCCCGAGGCCGGTCATCCCTTCCAACTGGTCTTCCTAGAGCCGCCCCGATCGCTTCAGCTCCTGTCGCTTCGCCTCGTTCTCGCGCCACGGCTTCCGCTCGAAGTAGCTCCGCGTCATCTCGAGGACCTGCGGCGACAGGAGAACGAGCGCGACGAGGTTCGGCACGATCACCACGGCAAGGAAGATGTCGCCCAGGTTCCAGATGACCGTCAGCGGAAGCACAGCGCCGACGAAGTGCATCGTCACGAAGGCGAACTTGTACGGGAGCACGGCCGGAGCCCCGAACAGGTAGTTGGCGCACCGGTCTCCGTAATAGCTCCACGAGATGGCGGTCGAAAGCGCGAACAGCAGCACGGCGAGCACGACGATCGTCCCGCCCCAGTCGCCGAGCGGTGAGAGACCGACCCGGAATCCGGCCTGGGTCAGGGGTGCTCCGCTCTCGTATGCCATTCCGTACAGCGTCGTGTAACTGTCGCCGTCCGGCACCTCGGCCGTGGCTTCAGCTGGCCTGATCGCCCCCGAGAACGGGATCGTCATCTCGGCGTCCGTGAACAGCTCTTCCACGACCACGTCGTGCCAGGCGAGAAGGGGTGCGTCCACCGTCTCCGGATGCCGGCCGTCCGCGATCACGAGCTCCTCGGGAGCTTCGATCTCGGATCGTCCGCCGTCCGCGTCGATGCTGACGTAGGAAAGGTCTCCACCGTTCAGCACGATCGGTGTCGGCATGCGCTCGCTCCACACACCGGTCGTGAGGATCACGAGTCCCGTCATGGTGCAGATCACGAGCGTATCGATGAACGGCTCGAGCAGGGCGACGACGCCCTCCGACACCGGCTCGTCGGTCTTGGCCGCCGCGTGCGCGATGGGGGCGGACCCCTGCCCCGCCTCGTTCGAGAACAGGCCACGCCGGACACCCCACATCATCGTCATCAGGAAGGCTCCCACTCCGGTCCCGGCCACCCCGGCCGTCGGATTGAAGGCCTCGCGGATGATGAGCTCGAACGCGGGAATCACGGCACTGATGTTGAGGAAGATGATCAGCAGGGCGCCGAACACGTACAGCGCGGCCATCGCCGGGGCCAGGATCGCCGTGACCTTTCCGATCCGCGTGATGCCGCCGAGAATCACGGCGGCCACGATGCTTGCCATGATCACGCCGGTGGCCCACGCCGGAATCCCGAAGGTGGTGCGCATGGTGTCGGCGACCGTGTTCGCCTGAATGGCGTTACCGGTGAGGAACGCCGTGAGTCCGAGCAGGATCGCGAACAGCACGGCCATCCACTTCCAGTTCCTCCCGAGCCCCTTCTCGATGTAGTACATGGGGCCGCCCGAGACCGTCCCCTCCCAGGCGTGGCCGTGTGTCTCCTCGACGTCGCGGTACCTCTGGGCCAGTGTGACCTCGGTGTACTTGGTGGCCATTCCGAGCGCCGCCGTGACCCACATCCAGAACAGAGCGCCGGGTCCACCCCAGTGAATGGCGATCGCCACGCCGGCGATGTTGCCGATCCCGACTGTGGCCGACAGCGCCGTGGTGAGGGCCTGGAAGTGAGAAACGTCACCGGGCTCGTCCGGATCGTCATACGCGCCAGAGGTGACCTTGAAACCGTGCCCGAGGCGTCGTAGCTGGATGAAACCCAGTCGGAGCGTGAGGAAGACGCCCGTACCGAGAAGCAGGATGACCATGTACGGCACGGTCTCGCCGCCCACGGTGATGCCCATCTCGACGATGTATCGGTTGCCGAAGTCAGACAGCCACTGGAAGAATCCCATCCGCTCCCCATTCGGGTTCGGGTCCTACCGCGGTTCGCGCCGCAGACCCGCTTCGCCGCGCTCCAGCCCTGGGACCGATCAATGTACCCGGCCGGTCAAAGATCGGAGAAGATAGGTGGGATGCGAGGTTTCGTGCGAGTCGGAGGTTGGATCCGGTAAGACTCGACGGACTACGAACGTTGCAGCTGAAACGTCTTCGAGGTCCGGGAGTGGCCGCGCAGCGCAAACTCAATCGCCCGTCACGTCGACGACTTCCCGCGGAGCTCGGCCACGTGTTGCAGGACCTCTCTGACCTTCGGCTGGAGCTCGGGGTCGGCATCCTTCCATAGCTCCGCGAACGCCTCATAGTGCCAGATGGCCTGGATCGTGTCGCCCCTGGTCTCGTAGATCTCGCCCCGGTAGTAGTGCGACGGCGCGAGGAGTACAGGCCCGAGAGCGAACGTCTCAGTGCTGTACGCATACACGTCCAGGGCCTCGTCGTATCTCTCGAGCGCGTGAAGCACCCGCCCCCGCAAGAACGCCTCCCGCCCGCCCTCGAGGAAGGCGGACTTGCGCGTTTCCGAGTAGTGGACGTGGCGGGGGGCCCGCTCGAGCGCGGCGAGCGCGGCTTCTGGCCGGCCTTGTCGTAGATAGACCTCCGCGCGTAGACCTTCGGCGAGATCCTGAGAAATCGTTGGTTCGAATTGGGGAGCCACTTGCTTCTCTACCTCGTCCGCATACTCGAGCGCTGCCTCATAGTCGCCGTCGATTGCGCCGAAGAGCCCCAACAGGTACGCCCGTATTTGGTGCCTGTTATCCCAGGTGGTCGAGATATAAGCGTAGCCCCGTGTCGGCGTGTCGTGCGCAATCCAGCGGTCGAGCTCTACGCGCAGGGAGTCCAGGTCGATGAGGACCGGCTCCGCCAACGGAAGGGTAGCGAGGAGACCCATCAGGGCGGTAGCCGGCATCGGAGCCAGGGAGTCTCCCAGCGTGTCCATCTCGCCCAGCAGAGAACGCACTTCGGCCCAACGGGCGCGGCCGGCCTCGAGGCTGGCGGTAATGCGCAATCCCCTGACACGCCAGTTCCAGACAGCCTGGTCCCGCCAATCCCCGGGCGGGAACACCGAATCGAGGTAAGCGGAGTCAGTGTACGCCCTGGTGTGATCGACGTGCATACGCAGGTCCGGAACATCG
>JBDHFS010000063.1:0-12696 GCA_039590285.1 Gemmatimonadota bacterium | reverse complement strand
TTGCCGTCCTGTTCTTCGTCAACTGGCCGAACCCGTCGCGTATCGTGATCGTAGGTGGCATTGGTGTTTCGTATCTCCTGGTGCTGCTGGAACGGCGGCTCGTATCGGATCAGCTGAGGGCACGGCGCCGAGCTCGCGGTGAGGGTCGACGCGTGCTCATTCTGGGGAGTGGTGACACGGGTACGCTCCTGATGAAGAAGATCATGCAGGCCTCGCAGCTCGGAGCGCACGTGGTCGGGTTCCTGGACGACGGAGTGCCCGAGGGCAGTCAGGTGGTGTGCCGGCTGTCACAGATCGAGGAAAGCTACTTCCAGGCTCCTGTCCTGGGTGGTCCGCGGACTCTCGACGAGCTCGTTCCAAGGCTGGGGATTGACGAGCTTCTGGTGGCGTCTCCAGGCCTCGATCCCGATGAACTGACCATGGTACTGGACCGGTGCCAGGACCTGGGCGTTCAGGTGGGAGTGGTGGCGCGGTTGGGCGGCGATCGCCCGGACCAGGTCGTGGTCGAGGACGTGAGCGCGATTCCCATTCTGCGTCCCTACGTCTCCCCACCCCGGCGCGTCTATTCCGCGGGGAAGCGAGTGTTCGATGTCCTGGCCGCCGCCTCGTTGCTTGCGATCACGGCCCCCGTGTGGCTGATCGCTACGGCTCTGGTGGGAGCCAGCGGACCCGGCGGAGTGTTCTTCCGGCAAGAGAGAGTCGGACTCCACGGAAGGCGGTTCACGATTCTGAAGTTCCGTACGATGCGGGTGGACACGCATCCGTACGCGCCCTCAGCCGCCACGTCGAGCGATCCGCGGATCACGAAGGCGGGCCATGCTCTTCGCATCGCCGGGATCGATGAGCTCCCGCAACTGCTGAACGTGCTGCGAGGCGAGATGAGTATGGTCGGGCCCCGGCCGGAGATGCCGTTCATCGTCAACCGCTACACACGGCTCGAGCGGCGCCGGCTGCAGGTGAAGCCTGGTATCACGGGCCTCTGGCAGCTGAGTCCGGATCGCGGCCAGGAGATCCACGCCAACATCGAATACGATCTGTATTACATTCGCCACCGTGGGTTTGCCGTCGACCTGTTGATTCTCGGGGAGACGGTCATGTTCGTCCTGACGGCACTCGGAAGATCGATCACCAGACTGGCAGCCCGGCGCCGCACCCAAGCGGATGTAGCGGCACGGGCAGCTCCGATGTCAGTGGGTCAGCCCGCTGAAGGGGGCTACCTGCTCCTCGCCCTCGATCAGCGACGCCGCCCGGACGAGCCGTTCAGCTGGAAGATGGTGGTTCCTGCCGTCAGCGCCCTTTCGGTCCGCTGGTTCGTAAAGGTGCTCGTTGCGCCAAAAAACGAGCGCCGGTTCAGCGATATCATGAACCACTCCACCGCCGACTCCGGGACCATAGAAGGACAGGGCAACGGCAACGCGCTCGAGTGCGTGCCCTACGAGGAGCCGTCCCAGGTGCTCGCGCTGACGAAGTCCGCCAGCCTCGTGGTGACCGACTTGCCTCATGTCGCCGGGTGGGCGAAGCACCACAAAGTGAACCTCGTCGTCGTCGAGCCGGAGCGGGCCAGTTGGCACATGGGGGACATCGCGCCGCTGCACCTCCTGGAGGATCTCGGTTCGGTGTTCACCCTGACCAAGCAGGGATACTCGTGGAAGAGCTGACTCGAAGGATCAAGCCAACCGAACGAGGGGTCGTGATGAGGGGACCGCATGACTGACCGCTTCCAACCGCCGGTGCGTCGCTCCCAGGGCCCTCAGCTCCCGGCGATGCCGTTCGAGTATCCGGGCAACGGGCGGCCGAGGCCGAGCCAGGACGGCCCCGATCTCGACAACATTCGGGCGTTCCTGATGCGCAGGAAGTGGACGATCGCCATTGCCACGATCATGGTCTTTGGCGCCGTGGCGGCCTTTACGCACTACGTACCGCGCAAGTACGAGTCGAACGCGACGTTCCTGGTCGAGAGTCCGTCCCAGGGAGAGACGGTGCCTGTCCTCGGAGTGCTCGAGAAGATGGGGCGCGGCGGCCGGATCGAGAACGAGATCGTGCTGCTTCAGAGCCGACGGGTGTTGGCCCCTGCAGTGGATGCGCTCGATTTGCATGTCACTGCAAGGAACGAGGAGGGAGAGGTCCGTCCGGCAGACGTGCTCTGGGGCTTCAACGCTGAACCGGAAGCCGCTCCAGGCCGATACCGGATCGTCTCCGAGTCCGAGGAAGAAGCGTCGGTATACGATGCCGAGACCGACGAGAAGGTAGCCACGGCGACTTCTTTCGTTCCTCTCGAGCTCCCCGGAATCACGTTCCGGGTCCCACCTGAGCTTCACCAGCCGATCGAGCTCGAGGTGCGCGATTTCTTCGCGATCGTCATGAACACGGGAACTGTTATCGACGTGGCTCGCGTGGGCCGTGACGCCGATATGGTCCGGCTTACGTGTACGGCGGGTACACCCGAGGGCGCAGAGGCTCTGTGTGACGAGATAGGCAAGAGCTATATCGCCTTGCGGGCCGAACTGCAGCGGACGGAAGCGACGACCGCGAAAGAGTTCCTCGTGGAGCAAGTGGTCGCGTTGGGAGACCACCTGAGGGCGGCGGAGGACAGCCTCGAGGCCTACGGGAGGAGAAACCGCGTCGTCGCGCTCGGCGACCGGGCGACCGAGGAAGTGAAGCAGATTACGCAGCTCCGGGCCCAGCGTGATCTCATGGAGGCCGAGCGCTCGGCACTGGCCAATTTCATCGCGACGGTCGAGGACTCGGATCTCGGGGACCGAAAGTACCGGGACCTGGCCAGCTTCCCGTCATTCGCCCAGAACGAGGCGGTCACGGGACTGGTCTCGAGTCTCAGCGAACTGGAGAACGAGCGCATTACGCTCGCCGTTCGGCGCACGGATGTGAACCCGGACCTGGCGGCTGTGGACCAGCGTATTTCGGCGATCGAAAGACAGCTACAGTCCATAGCGCAAAGTTACGAAGCGGCCCTCGCCGAGCAGATAGCGACACTGGATGAAAACCTGAGCCGGGCCGGCGCGAGCCTTGCCGTCATACCGACGCAACAGATCGAGTTCGCACGACGGCAACGCCAGGCCAGTCAGCTGGACGAGTTGTACCGCATGTTGCAGAACCGGTTGCGCGAAGCCGAGATCGCCGAGGCCGTGAACCTGCCCAAGGTACGAGTCGTTGACGCTCCGTCGTATCCGCTTGGTCCGTCGGCACCCCGTGTCAAGGTCAATCTCCTGCTCGGGCTGATTCTGGGGTTGGCTCTGGGACTCACCGTGGCTCTGGTTCGGGAACGCTTGGACAAGACTGTCCGGGGACGCCACGAGGTGGAGAGGGAGACGGGTCTCCGGGTTCTCGCGATGCTCCCGCGGGTCGGGAACCCCGCCCCTGTTCTGCCGGTGACGATCCAGACCGTGTCGGCGGCCGACGGACGGTATCTGCCTCAGCACACGGCGGAGTCGATGGCGGGCAGGGCGCGCTCCGACGGGAACGCGCGCCGGCGAAAGCGATCCAGGATCTTCGGCGCGTCGTCGGAGTGGAGCGCCACTCTCGAGGCCTTCCGGAGCCTGGCGACCGACATGAAGTTCGTAGGTGGCTCGCCCGGGGATGCACCGGTCCGCACGGTGGCGGTGACAAGTTCCACGAAGGGGGAGGGAAAGACGTTCACGGCGTGCAACCTGGCCCTGGTCCATACGAGCTTCGGGTCGAACACCCTCTTGATCGACAGTGACATTCGCGCGCCCAGCGTCCAACGCTTCTTCGGTCTTCCATTCGAGGGTCCGGGACTGAGCGAGGTGCTTTCCGATTCCGCCGACCCGGCTTCCACGTGGCATCGATTGTCGGTGGACGAGTCGAACAAGCGGCACCTGACAGTGATGCCGGCCGGAAGATCGGACGAGAGCGCCGCTGGCCTGCTGCAGGCTCCGGAAACGCTGGCCAACGTTCTCGCCATCGCTCGCAGGGAGTTCGATCTGGTCGTTGTCGATACACCTCCACTTAGCATGATCAGCGACTCGGCTGTGGTAGCCGCCGCTGTCGACGCGGTGATCTTCGTCGTGAGAAGCGGAACGAGCAGTCCCGCGGTGCTGGAGACGAGCCTCCAGCGCCTCTCCCGCGCGAACCAGAACGTGCTCGGAATCGTGCTCAACGACGTGGATCAGCGGGAATACTACTACAGCTACAACTACAGCTACGGAGATCGGGCCTGACGCGCCGTCGCGTTGCCTGACTGCGGGAGCTTGACATGGTGACACTTCGCCGCCTCGCCGGCTCCTTCGCGAGTCTCCGGGGCTCACTCGATTCCTCGGTCCTGGAATCGTTCTCGCCCGGGCGTGGCACGGGCTCGGACACTTTTCTCGTATACGCGAACGCCGAGCGGGCCTACTGGCTCATGCCGCTGGATGCGTCCACGAGGCACGCGGCCCTGGGCCTGTACTCGCCACAGACCTTCCTGGGCCGAGTCCTTCAATTCAGCATGCGACGCGGCTGGGCCTGTTCGCACCGCATCGGGTTGGACGAGGATCGTCTGGCGGACTTTCGCGAAACCCTGGAACCTCTCGTGGGAAAGTCCGGGCTGCGAGTAGCCTTCTCGGTGGGTCCCCCACGACCCACTCAGAAGATCACGGCGGTCCTGATTGACGGTCGGGCCGAAGTCCTGGCCTACGCCAAGGTTGCGTTTGGCGGATCGGCACGCGAAGCCCTCGCCCGGGAGCGCACCGTCCTGCGAGAACTTGCCTCGGATGACTACCTGTCGGCACACGTTCCAACTCCGATCGGCTGGGCTGAGTGGAACGGCGGCGATGTCCTGGTGCTTTCGCCCGGGCCGGCCGAGGCCGGGCCGGCAACACTGGGGGACGAGCACCGTGACTTCCTTCGACATCTCCATGTCGCATCCGAGGAAATAGCCCCATTCACCGATACGCGGATTCGCCGGCGCATGGCAGGCAATCACGACAGACTCCGCGGTTTTCTCTCCTACGCGTGGGGGCGTCGATACGAGCAGGCGATGAATCATATCGATGCAAGGCTGGCAGGGATAAGCATGCCGACGTCGCTCGCACACCGCGACTTCACGCCGTGGAACACGCGCGTGAGCTCGAACGGTCTATTCGTATTCGATTGGGAAATGGCCGAGGCCGGAGCCATTCCGGCTTACGACGCCTTTCACTTCCGGGCGATCCAGGCCGCGCTGATGGGGCGTCCGGTGACGCTGGATGACTGGGTCCCCAGCTTCGTACAGACGGTGTGGCCCGAGGGTCAAGAGCTGCTGCCAGCTCTCTGGCTCACGTATCTGGTCGACATGAGCATGGTCTACGCGAACGCGCACGTCGTCTCTGCCGGCATCGGAGATCATCGGGTATTGGAGTGGTTCGGGGATGAGATCGATCATTTCCTGGTAGACGATCACGCGCGTCAGAGAGAGCCCGGCACAAGACATGTGAATTGAAGGTCGATCAAGGAGAGAGGAAATGTCCCAGACACGAGTGCTTGTAACCGGTGCCGGCGGTTTCATCGGCCATCACCTTGTCACCTACTTGCGTGAGCGGGGTTTCTGGGTCCGCGGCGTGGACCTCAAATACCCGGAGTTCTCGGAAGTCGATGCGGACGAGTTCCGGATCCTCGATCTGCGTCGGTGGGAGAACTGCCTGGCGGCGACCGAGGGGGTCGATGAAGTATATGCGCTGGCCGCGGACATGGGGGGAATGGGCTTCATTTCACACAACCACGCGATGATTCTGCACAACAATATCCTGATCAATACTCACACCCTCGAGGCCGCTCGCGCGAACGGCATGGCGCGATATTTCTTCTCGTCCTCGGCCTGCGTGTACCCGGAGTACAAGCAGGGGGAGGCGGATGTCGCGCCCTTGAAGGAAGAAGATGCGTATCCTGCCCAACCCCAGGATGCGTACGGTTGGGAGAAGCTGGTAACCGAGCGGCTATGCCAGCACTATCTGGAAGAGACCGGCATGGAGACGCGCGTCGCTCGATTCCACAACATCTTCGGTCCTTACGGCACATGGGATGGTGGCCGTGAGAAGGCACCGGCCGCGATCTGCCGCAAGCTCGCCGCGGCCAGGTCGAGCGGTGATCCGCGGATCGAGGTATGGGGCGACGGCGAGCAGACTCGTTCGTTCTGCTACATCGACGACTGTGTGGAGGGGATCTTCCGCCTGATGCGCTCAGATCACCGGGAGCCACTGAATCTCGGCCAGGACCGCATCGTGACGATCAACGGGCTGGTCGACATGGTTGCCCAGATCGCCGGAGTGGATGTGGAGAAGGTGCATGTTCCGGGTCCGCAGGGCGTCAGGGGCAGAAATTCTGACAATACGCGGCTTCGAGAAGTCCTGGGGTGGGTGCCGACCATCTCACTCGAAAAGGGGCTGACCGCGACCTACGCCTGGATCGAAGAGCAGTTGAGCGAACGCGAGAGCGAGAAGCTGTTGAGGACCGTGTAGTGACGATCGCCACTCCCGACCTGGCGCCGACCGGCGAGATTGCTCGGACCCGGCCCGAAGGTGGTCCTGTCAACATCCTGGGGGTGGGAGTGACTCCCACCGATCTGGATGGCGCGCTAGAGCAGATCGACCGTTGGATCCACCGTCGGGAACGCCAATACGTGTGTGTCACGGGGGTGCACGGCGTCATGGAGAGCCAGCGGGATGAGGCACTGCGCCACATTCATAATCGCGCCGGGATGGTCACGACGGACGGGATGCCCCTCGTGTGGATCAGTCGCCTGAAGGGACACAAGCGTGTCCGGAGGGTCTATGGTCCGGATCTCATGCTGGCGTGCTGCGAACGGTCGGTTGCCCCGGGGCACCGGCACTTCCTGTACGGTGGAGCGCCGGGAGTCGCCGAGCTGCTGGCTGAGCGGTTAGTGAGCCGGCTTCCAGGCCTGATCATCGCGGGCACGTGGACGCCTCCGTTTAGGCCGCTTTCGGATTCGGAGCGTATCGAGATAACGTCCCGAATCAACGCAGCCTCTCCAGACATCGTCTGGGTGGGCCTGAGCACTCCGAAACAGGAACGCTGGATGGCGGAGATCAGGGACTCTCTCGATGCTCCCGTACTGATCGGTGTAGGCGCGGCCTTCGACTTCCATGCCGGTCTGAAGCGCCAGGCGCCGCGATGGGTACAGCACAGCGGGCTGGAATGGCTGTTTCGTCTCATGACAGAGCCTCGCCGGCTGTGGCGCCGCTACCTGTCGAACAATCCACGTTTCATATGGAGCTTCCTCATGCAGTGGCTCCATATCCGCCACTACGACCTTTGATCGTGTCTCGGATCCCGGCCAAGGCCTGAATGCTCCATCTGGATTGGGTTCGACGCTGGCTGGGAAGGGGATTCTGGGCCCTCTCCGATCGGGGCTTGTTTTCCGTTTCCAACTTCGTGCTGAACATCCTGTTGGCTCGCTGGCTGACTCCGGACGGGTATGGAGCGTTCGCGGTAGCGTTCACCGTGTTTCTCCTGCTCGGCGCCGTTCACTCGGGACTTCTCACCGAACCGATGCTCGTCTTCGGACCGGCCAAGCACGGCGATCGATTCAGCGAGTACCTGGGCGTGCTCCTGGTCTGGCACGTGGCGTTCGCGCTCGCCGGGAGCCTCTTGTTGATAGGGGCAGCCGCTGCCCTTCACGCGCTCGGCTGGTCGGTCACCTCCCGTACCCTGCTTGCCCTGAGCGTCGCGAGTCCCTTCATCCTCCTGCAGTGGTTGGCCAGGATGGCCTGCTACGTCAAGCTCGAGCCTCGGCCAGCCGCGATCGCTGGAATCGCCTACCTGGCGCTGGTGACCGGAGGAACGGTCGCCCTGCACGAAGCGCTGCTGCTGTCCAGCGCTTCGGCCTTGATTCTCATGGGAAGTGCCAGTCTCGTCTCCGTGGCCTGGCTCCTATCGCGGTTGCGCCCCCGGTGGCCAGGAGGCTCCTCTCAGGCGCAGTTCCGCAAGGCCGTTCTCGAGGATCACTGGGCCTACGGTCGCTGGGCCTCCGGGACCGGGATTCTCACGTGGATTCCGGGGCAGGTATACTATCTGGTACTTCCACTGTGGGGTGGACTGTCCGCCACGGCTTCCCTTCGCGCCCTGATGAACCTGATCATGCCGATCCTGCATGGGTACTCGGCCCTCGGATTGCTGCTCACCACCGTGCTGGCCCGGCAGCGCAGAGCTCGATTCCGGAAGATCGTTGCGTGGAGTGTTCTCGGGTTCGCCTCCGGGGCGGTCGTGTATTGGGTGGTACTTGGCGGCGGGCGACAGTTCTTCGTGAACCTGCTCTACGGCGGTCGGTACAGTGAGGTCTCACCGCTCCTGTGGTTGATCGGCGTGATTCCCGTGATGGGAGTCGGGGCGACCGTGTTCGCGCCGGCTCTTCGCGCGCTGCAACGTCCGGACAGGGTATTCGTAGCCTACGCCGTCTCGACTGTCGCCGCCCTCACGGTGGGGCTGTGGCTGACGGTGCGTGGCGGACCGGTGGGTGCCGCTCTCGGGATCCTGCTGTCTACGGTGCTGACCGCGCTCGTACTGGGTCGAGAGCTGTGGAAGGTGCTTCGAGACGATACCGAAGCTGCGGTTGAACCGGGGGCCGGAGACGTCTGAGAAACAGGGCTCAGGAACGGAGGTCGACGACGGAGTATCGATCGTCCGCGTACACGACCACTCCACACCCGAATTCCTGGCTCGAGTCCCGCACGACGAATCTCAACCCGTAAACGGACCGGAGATCGGCGGCGCGCTCACAGTCCATCTCGAAGAAGGCGGCATCGAGCTCCTCGAGGTTGTTGGCCGGGCGTATACCGGTCAGGTCGCTGAGCCGGTCGAACCAGGCCTGGAGGTCTTGTTTGGAATTCAGCGGCACGGCGACGTGATCCACAATGATGGGCCTTTCGGCGACGAGCCTGAAATCCTTCCAGCCCGGTGGTACCGCGAAGATCTCCCCCTCGGGCGCTGAGCTCCGTACCCATTCGTACAGGTCGTTCTGAGTCGGGTCCTCCGGGCGCAACCCCAGATGGGACAATTCCAACCCGTGGACGACGGGCGGTATGAATCCCACGGAAATGACAAGAAGGGGGAGCCACTCGGCGACTTTTGCGGGCGAACCCGCGTGCTGCCACCGCCGGCCAAGCGCTACGCTCACCGGGACGAGGAGCGCGGTGATCATCGCGGCCACGACCCGTCCCGGCAGGATGCGGCTCGCTCCGACCAGGAGTACCACGGCGACGACGGCACCGGAGATCAGGAGAGAAGTCCTCGGCCTGTACAGCTCTGGCGCACATAGAGCGGCGGAGCCGAGCGCAATGGACACGAGTACCATGACCGTGGACAGGCGCCACGGGAAGGCCAGATTGACGGCGTCGAGAACCTGCAGATAGCCGATGATGACCGATGACAAGACGATCAGGCTGATCGCCATCACCGACCACGAGAGTCTCCGATTCGGCCTGGGCCGTCGGACCAGCCAGCCGCCGATCCCGACGAGAATCACGACAAGGAAGACGGCGTAGATACTCGGACTCCAGCTCGACGGAACGAGGTGATGCGGAAATCGAGCGAGAGCGATGGTCGTGCTCTGCTCGGGCGCCGGAGCCAAGCCGTATTGGACCGCCATGGTCAGGCTATACGAACTCAGCGCGAGGAACGGCAGACACACCGACACGAGGAAGGGCTTCCGGGGCCGCGGCTCGGCCAGCGTCATCACGGCGAGTACGGCAAGAGTCAGCACCGCGAACTGGGCGTGGATCATGCCTCCGAGCCCGAAGGCCACACCGGCCCGGAACCTCCTGTCCCAGGCGAGCAATACGAGGCCCGTCACGAAGCAGACGCCACCGATGGCGGACGCCTGCATATGCGGATTGATCAGTCGCGTGAGACCTATCCCCCGCGCGCCAACAGCCGAGAGCAGTAGCAAGGTGAGGGCCCAGGGAACCAACGGCCGGTCATAGACGGCCCGAATCCCGTAGTACACGACGATGGCCAGGACCGCCGACTGCGCTACGGCGAAGAATGTGAGGCCAACCTCGAGCCTGCCCGGCAGGGAGATCAGTGCCACCAGAAGACCGAACGCCTCATGCGCCGGTACCGTGTCCCAGGTGAACCAGTCGCCCCGAAGAAAGCTCGGGTCCGCCTTTGCGATACCCTGCAGCAGGTACACGCTGTGGTAGCCGGCTCCGTTGGCGACCCCGATGGCGAGAACGAAAAGCACGACAAACCATGCCACAACGATCGGCCTGTCCCCCCCCGTCCGGCCGAGGTTCGAATCCGCCGTGTGTTCCTGCAACTTCCGTGAGCTCATCTCGATCCAGGGAGGTGGTGCCTGGACAGCCGCTAGCTTGCCCGCTGTCGGTACACGTTCTGTGGTCTGCCCGCTACACCCAGCGGGCAGGGCGACGCCAATGCCGCGGCACCCGTATCTTTGGGGGCGGGAACGGTTGTTGCGTTGTGCAATCTGCATCAGACAGTCTTGCCGAGCAATCACCGGCAGCGACTCGTTGCAGTCAGGAAATCGAAGAGTAAATGGGGCCCTTGTTGACATGAAGATCGCGCACTTCCTGCTGGGCCGGTGCAATCCCGAGAGCGCGAACGGGATCGACAAAACCGTATATCACCTGAGCAAGGCGGAGGCCTCTCTCGGCCACGAGGTGAGGGTTCATTCGCTGACCTCTAAACCGCCGATTCCGATCCCGGGCGTGCAAGTGGCTTCATACGCGCCGGAACACAAGTCACCAGGATTCGTTCCCGAGAGAATCAACGACTGGTTCGTGGCCCGTTCGCCCCTGAACCTGCCTTCCGCACTGGTGCGGGATGTGATGAATTGGGAGCCCGACCTGTTGCAGCTCCATTTCGTTCAAATTCCCCAGAACCTGGTTCTGGCTGGCCGGGCGCGGAAACGGGGGATCGATTACTGCGTAACGCTGAACGGAGGGCTCAACGAGGGAGCCCAGAGACGGCACAGGGCTCTCAAGAAGCTGTTTCGGCTGGCGTTCGAGAGACGTTATCTGGAAAGGGCGGCATTCATTCATGCCGTGAGCCCGGAGGAGGTGGCAAGCACCAGACGGCTGGGGATCTCCAACACGTTCGTGATCGCGCCGAACGGGATCGACTTCTCGGAGTTACCCGTCACTACGGATCGCAGCGTTCTGCGTCAGCGGTTTCCTCAACTGGACGGAAGGACGGTTCTGTCCTTCGTTGGGCGCCTGGACCCCTATCAGAAGGGACTCGACTCGTTGCTTCGGGCGCTGGCCAGGCTGGACAGGGAGAACCTCGGGCTCCTTCTCGTAGGGCCCGACTGGCGGGGCAAGAAGAGGGAACTTCAGAACATGGCCCGGGACCTCGAGATATCGGATCGCGTGTGCTTCGCGGGACCCGTGTTCGGCCAGGACAAATGGGACCTGCTGGCGGGGTCGGACCTGTTCGTTCACCCGTCAACCTGGGAGGGTCTCTCTTTTTCAGTCTTGGAGGCGGCAGCAATGGGATTGCCACTTCTGCTATCCACAGCCGCGGATCCGATGGGCGTCCTTGAAGCCCGGGGGGCTGCAATCGTGGTCGAGCCGGGAGCCGACACCGTCTTGGAGGGCCTTCGCCGCTTTATTGAGATGGCGGATGTCGACCTTCAAAGCATGGGGAGCAAAGCGCGCGAGACGATCCGTATGGAGTTCTCCTGGGAACGAACCGTCGAGAAGATCCTTGCCGGGCACCAAGGGAGTGTAGAACTCGCATGAACCGTGTTGCCCTGATGGAAAGGGTCGCGGACGCCTGGAATCGGGATGGACTCGACTACGCGGTCGCCCACGGGCTGGAAGGCTACCCCGAGAGCATGGGGCGTGACCTGGATGTTCTCGTCCCACGCGATCAGGTGTCCCGAGCTCTGTCGACGGCATCCGAGGTTCTCGAGGACCACGGCTGGAGGGTCGCGCGGCCGGCGGCCCTTTGGGGGCGGAGGATCGTGGCTACAGGCGGCGCATCCCGCTTCGAGATGATCGAGGTACACACCGTCTCCAATCTTAGTTGGCGGAACACGGTGTTCGCGACCAGACCCGGCACGTGTGAATTTCGAGGCCTGTTTCGTGTCGATCCTTGGCTTTCGTTGCTCAAGAGTGCCGTGCTTCCCTTGCTCGCGGGCGACTTCGAGAAGCTCCAGCGCAACGCTCGTGATCGACGCTTGACGATCGACCAGGCAAGGGCACCAGGAGAGCTCGCGGTCTTCTTCGGTTCCGATCTTAGCCGCGATTTCGTTGAAGCCCTCTCGTTGGGAGATTTTGATGGGGCGAAATCACTGGTGCCCGAGCTCCGACGCTCGACTACATTGCGAAGCTGGGCACGCCGTCCTATCTCGTCCGTTCGACTGACGCTTCGCTCTATTCTCCGCAGGCTCCGCCAGCCGTTCTCACCGTGTGCCCCCACGGTGGCGCTGGTCGGGCCGGATGGAGTCGGAAAGTCATCACTGATCGCGGAATTGGCCGACCAGGATGGCCTTGTGTTCAATGATGTCGTACTCCGACACTGGCGACCTGGTCTGTTACCTCAACTCGGATCCATGGTTGGCCGGAAGCTGCCTGCGGAGACGAGCGAAGGACTGCGGCCGCCACGCCGGACAGGAGGTCGCCTGCACTGGCTGAGGACCCTCTACTACGCCGCGGACACGCTACTGGGCACATACCTGAAAGACAGAGTCGCGGCAAGCCGCCAGAAGCTGATCGTATACGACCGCTG
>JBDHFS010000062.1:0-12728 GCA_039590285.1 Gemmatimonadota bacterium | reverse complement strand
TAGCTGCCATCGAGCAGAGACAGCTCGATCGCCTCACCGCCGACGGGTCGGATCTCCGACACGCGCTGGACGAAGCCTTCGTTCAGCTCGCGCAGGCTCTCGAGGGCCGAGATGACTCGCCGAGAGTCCTCATCGGCGACGCGATCGGACTCCACCCGCGCGCCCTGAAGGATCGGCAGGTCCAATCGGTGCTCGGCCGGATCCAGGGGAAGCAAGTCACCCCTGCCATCCACGGGCCGGAGAACGGGAGTCGCGATCAGCGCGACCGGTTGGACCTCTCTCAGCTCGATCGTGACACGATCGAGCCCCGTGCGACGCACCCGCGCGTGTTCCACCAGCGGATGCGTTCCCAGCCGGGCGACGGCCTGAGCATGGTCGTCCCACACGGATGCCTCGGGTGAAATGGCCGCGAGATTGCGGGCGGCGTCTGCGCCGACGAACCTGGCACCTCGCACCTCGACTCTCGCGACCCGGAATGCGGGGACCGTGCGCAACACACGTGGGCCCCACAGGGGGCTCATGGCCCCGACGGCAGCGGCCGCACCAACGACAGCGAGGCAACGGCGGGTCTGGCGGCTCACGGAGTGCCCCCCACGGAGGCCATTTCCTCGGCCTCGAAGCCCCATAGCCTGATCTCCGGCTCCAGTCGGATTCCTTCCTGCTCCCAGGCCCTCCGTCGCGTCTCGGTCATCAGCCAGAGGACGTCAGCCGCCGTGGCATTTCCCAGGTTCGCGATGAAATTCGCGTGCTTCTCTGTGACCTGGGCGTCGCCCCTGACGGCGCCCCGCATGCCGACCCGGTCCACCACTTCCCAGGCCGATCCGTGCGGCGGGCCGGGATTCTTCCAGGTGGAACCGCAGGACGGCAGCTCGTAGACCTGGCTCTCCACCTTGCGACGTCGACGCTCCCGGTGTTCCGAATCCACGGCGGACGGCTCGCCGACGGGGGCAGCGAACTCCCCGCTGACGAACACCCAGTCATCCGGCAACTGCACCGAGCGATAACCCGCCCCGGCATCCTGGCGTGTAACCCGGATCAGCTCGCTCTCGGGAGTCATGGCATCGACCCAGATTGCCCGGTCCCACAGGCCCGTGTCGGTCGACCCGGCATTCATCCGGAGGCCGCCACCTATGCTCCCGGGCACGGCTTCGAGAAAGGCCCAGCCGGCGCGACCGCATCTGCGCGCTTCGCCTACTAACGGGGGCATTCCGGCGCCGGCCCCTGCCTCGACGGCCTCGTCGGACATGCGTACGTAGTCGAAATCACCGCCCAGGGAGATCACCGCGTCGGTGACTCCCCGATCGGCCACGAGCACGTTGGCCCCCCAACCGAGCACCCGGAATGGAGATCCGTCGAGCGACGCGAGGGCGTGCCGAAGATCGTCTCGAGAGCCGATCCGACCGAAGCGGCCGGCCGGACCGCCGATCCTGTATCGGGTCAGGCCGTCGAGCCTCACGTCAGTCTCCCACACGGGACGCTTCCTCCATTCCGACCAGGCGTCGTGCCAGCACGGTCACATCGCCAGCGCCCATGAACATCACTAGGGCGTCTTCGGGTACCCGGTCGACCCAGGCCGGAACATCCTCCGGGAGGACCGCCAGCACCCCGCCGCCCGCGGCCTCCACCAGCATGCTGGAGCTGACTCCCGGAATCGGTCGTTCGCGCGCCGGGTAGATCGGGAGGATAGCCACGGCGTCCGCGGCGCCCAGGGCAGTGGCCAAACCGGCGGCCATCACTCGCGTCCGGCCATACAGGTGGGGCTGGAATACGACGGCCAGACTCCGGTGTGGCCATGCCTCGCGGGCCGCAGCGATCGATGCCGCGACCTCCGTGGGGTGGTGCGCGTAGTCGTCCACGATCAGCCGGCCGCCGCGATCGCCCAGTACCTGAAGGCGGCGGTCCACTCCGGTGAAATCGGACAGCGCGTCGACAAGGCGATCCGGGTCGATCCCCAGGGTGAGGCCGGTCGCCATGGCGGCGCCCGCGTTCTGCGCGTTGTGATCGCCGGGCACCCCGAGATCGAACTCAAACGATACCTCGGGTCCGGACAAGCGGCAGGTCTGACGAATGCCCTCCCTCGCCAGGACTTCCACGCGGAAGTCGGCCTCGTGGCCCAGACCGTAGGTCCGCACCGCCTCGAGCCCATCCACCGCGGCGAGCGCCCCGGGGCCCTCCGAACACGCCAGGATACCATCGCGCGCTTCGGCACGGCCGGCGAACAAGTGAAATGAGGCGAGCAGGTCGTCGGTGTCCGAGTAACACTCCATGTGCTCGGGCTCCGCCGAGGTTACGACGGCCAGGCTGGGATCCAGTTCGAGGAACGATCGATCGAACTCGTCGGCTTCGACCACGGCCGTCGGGCCCGAGCCGGCGCGCGCGTTGGCGTCCCATGCGGCGACGCGTCCCCCCACGAGGGCGATGGGATCCAATCCGCCAGCCTCAGCGATGCACGCGGTCATCGCCGTAACGGTGGTCTTACCGTGCGTTCCGGCGACGGCGACCATCCGGCGGTCGTTCAGCAGCGCGCCCATGGCTCGAGCCCGTTTGAGCACGGGCACTCCCGCATCGCGAGCCGCGACGAGCACGGGATGATCGTCCGGCGCGGCCGACGTACGGACCACGACTCCCGCCTCTCTGGCGGGAGCCGTATCCGAAGCCGAGACGAGCCGGATACCGCGCCCTTCCAATCGCCGCACCTCGGGGGTCAGCTGGCGGTCCGAACCGCTGACGCGATAGCCCTCGGTCACGAGCAGCAGGGCCAGTCCGCTCATTCCCGCACCCGCGATCCCCAGCATGTACACCGAGGCGCCGGGCCGGGGCAGAAGGCTGCGATCGGGTGGGCGTCGCTCAGACATCGCGGGCCACTCCCTCGTCGGGCAGCAAGCGGAGCAGCTCACTCGCGATGTGGTCCGCGGCGTCCGGCCGGCCGCGCGCGCTCATCGACCTTGCCATCCGGCCGAGTCTCTCCCTGTCCCGCAGGAGGTCCAGCGCGATGGCCCAGAGCTCAGCGCCCACATCGGCCTCCTCGCGAAGCAAGGCCGCCCCCGCGTCCGCCAGCGCCCTCGCGTTGAACCTCTGGTGGTCCTCCGCCGCCGATGGCAGTGGAACCAGGATGGCCGGGATTCCAGCGACGGCGAGCTCCGCGCACGTCATCGCACCCGACCGGCTGACGGCCAACGTCACGTTGTGAAGCTGCGCACCCAGGTCCTGGATGAACGGAACGACGCGCACCCGATCGGCCCACCCGGCATCCCGGATCCGAGCGGCTACGGATTCCTGATGCGCGGGCCCCGCGATCCACACCAACGTCACGTCCGGCGGCCAGTCCCTCGTCGCCTGCAGGCCGGTCAGCAGTCGGTCGTTGAGGCCGAGGGCCCCCTGGCTCCCACCCATCACAACCACGATTAGCCCTTCGGGCCACGCGTACGGATCGGCCGCAGGCTCCGGAGACACCGGATTCCCGAGGTCGAACACCGCGGTGGCGGCGCCTGGATTCAAACGCCCCCAGGCTTCCGGATAGCCGAGGTGAAGCTGGTCCACGCGCGGTGCGAACAGGCGCGTCACCATCCCCGGCATGGCGTTCTGCTCCTGAAGCGCCGTCTTGCGACCGCTGGCCACGGCCCACGCCATGGCCGGTGCCGAAGCATATCCCCCGGTTCCCACCACCAGCTGCGGATCGCATTCCCGGAACATCATCCTCAGGCCCGTTCCGATGGCCGGAAGTCGAGACACGAGGCGCCAGTTGCGCCACGGGCGGGATCGATACAGCGGCTCCATCGGAAGCAGGCGGTAGTCGTAACCACTCCCCGGGAGTACTCGAGCTTCGATCCCGCGCCGCGCTCCCACGAGTGTGATCCGCACGTCGGGCCGCGCCCGGGTCAGGGCCGCGGCGAGATTCAGGGCCGGTACCAAGTGTCCGCCCGTCCCGCCTCCCGTGAGGAGGATGCGCTGCTTCACGGCTCAGGCTCTCCCTCCTTTCGAGACGTTGAGCAGGATGCCCGTGGCACCGAGCATGAGGATCAGGTTCGTCCCCCCCGCGCTGATGAAGGGCAGGTTGACTCCTGTGGTGGGAAGCACACCCAGGGCGACGCCGATGTGGGCGAAAGCGGCGAAAGCCACGAGCGTAGTGATTCCGATGGCGATCAGACGACCGTACAGGTCGGGAGCGGCGCGGGAGATCCTCAAGCCCAGCAGGGCCCACGCGAGAAAGAGTCCGATCACGGTCGCCGATCCGATGAAGCCCCATTCTTCGGCGATGATCGAGTAGATGAAGTCGTTCTGTGGCTCCGGCAGATACGACATCTTGAGACTACTGCGTCCGAATCCGACCCCGAACAGGCCGCCTGAGCCTACGGCGATCAGAGACTGATTGAGCTGATACCCGCCGGCAGCAGCCGTCGAGTCGGGATTCACGAACGCTGCGACACGAGCCAGCCGATAGCCGCTCCCGGCGATCTGCATCCACACCACGGGCAGGGCGGCAGCTCCCAGTGCGACGAAGTGCCCGAAGCGCGCACCCGCCGTGAACAGGATGGTGTCCGCCACGGCCGCTATCATGAGTGCGGCGGAGAAGTGAGGCTCCAGCATCACCAGGAGGCACACGAGTCCGACGATCAGGAGACAGGGGAGCAGTCCGTGGCGGAAGCTGTGGAGCAATCTCTGCTTCTTGACCGCGATCGCCGCGGTCCAGACGATGATCGAGAGCTTCGCCAGCTCGGACGGTTGTATCGTGAAGCCGAGGTCCAGCCAACGGCGGGCACCGTTGATGCGTGGCGCGATCGACTGCGTCCAGGGGAGCAGCAGAACGATCAACAGCAGCGTCGTCAGGCCGAGGATCGGCCATGCTAAGCGTCGGTACGTCCTGTAGTCGATGAGACTGGCGAGAGCCAGGACCAGCAGCCCGATTCCGGCGCGGCTCATCTGCTGGAACAGATAGTGGCTGTCCTCGAACCCCTTCAGCTGCGCCACGTGAGAGCTGGCGCTGTACACGGAGATCAACCCGAACACGACGAGTGAGGCGGTGACGGCGAGCAGCCATCGGCCCGCCCCCGACGGGCGGGAGCTGGCCGGCAGGACCGGAAAGCCGCGCAGGATCCCGCGGGCGCTCATGCCGCCGTCCCCTGGTGCGCCAGTGAGCGGTAGGCTCGCTCGAAGGCCTTTCCACGCTCCCTGTAGTTCGGGAACATGTCGTAGCTGCTGCAAGCGGGAGAGAACAGGACGACGTCGCCAGGCAACGCCGCGTCGGCAGCGGCCCGTACGACGGCCTCGAGACTGCTCTCGACCCGAACCACTTCCACCTGAGCTGCCAGATCGTCCACGATGTTGGGCGCCGCTTCCCCGAAGGCGAGAACGGCGCGCGCCCCGGTCCGGAGATCGGAGCCCAGCGTCGTGTAGGGTTCGCCCTTGTGCCGCCCGCCTAGAATGAGGACGACCGGACGTTCGAAGGATCGCAGGGCCACGCCCGTGGCCGTGACGTTGGTGGCCTTGGAGTCGTTGATCCACAGCACGCCGTTCGACTCGCCGATTCGCTGCAGTCGATGCGGGAGCGCTTCGAACGTCGCGAGGCCGTCTCTGATCGCCGCGGACTCGACGCCTGCCACGGCGCACGCCAGGCCGGCTGCCAGAGCGTTGGACACGTTGTGCGGCCCCAGCAGCAACAGGTCCGTAGCCGGAAGCCACTTCTCTTCACGGCCGGCCAGGCGACAGGTGAGCGAGCCATCCGCCCCCAGGAACGACCCTTGATCGGGCGTGGAGCTGGTGGAGAACAGAAAGCGCTCACCCTCTGCGCCCCCGGCGAGCTCCAGCGTCGCTGCATCATCGGCGTTCAGAATCCACCGGGAGTCGGGACCCGCTCCGGAGAACAGGAGGCGCTTGTCCTCGTAGTAGCTGTGGACGTCTGCATAGCGGTCAAGGTGGTCCGGCGAGAGGTTCAGGAGCACTCCGACGTCCGGTGTCATCTCCTCCCGGTCGGCCAGCTGGAAGCTGCTGAGCTCGACCGCCACCCAATCCGGCTGCGGCGTCGAGAGAGCGATCTCCGAAAGCGGCCGGCCGATGTTTCCGGCGGCCGTGGAGCTCACGCCGCCCGTCTCTAGGATGTGGGCAACGAGCCCCGTCGTGGTCGTCTTTCCATTGGTGCCCGTCACCGCGATCATCTGGCTCTCGAGGTCCCGCCACGCGAGCTCCACCTCGGCGATCGTGCGGATTCCAGCCGCCGAGATCTGCTGCCTGATCTCGCTCGTCGGATCGATTCCGGGACTGACCACCACGAGATCGGCCTCGAGAATCCGATCGGCGTCGTGTCCTCCCGCCCGGGCGTCGATCCCCATGGCCAGCAATCGGGCGGCAGCAGCAGCCGGCCCGGTATCTGCCGAGATGTCGCTGGCGAAGACTCGTCCGCCGTTGCGAGCCGCAAGGCGAGCCGCCGCTTCACCCGAAACGCCCAGGCCCAGGATGGCCACTCTCGCTCCGGGCTCGAACGCCGGGCGCTGAGCTCGGCCCTTCGCCGGCGCCATCAGCGCACCTTCATGGTCGCCAGACCGGTGAGGGCAAAGATGATCGCCAGGATGTAGAAACGGATGACGACCCGGGTCTCGGGCCATCCCAGCTGCTCGAAGTGATGGTGAAGCGGAGCCATGCGAAACACCCGGCGGCCAGTACCGGTGCGGACGCGGGTGTACCGGAACACGGACGTCTGGATCATCACCGACACGACCTCGAGAACGAACATCCCGCCCACTACGAACAGCAGCAGCTCCGACTTGAGGAGAACCGCCACCGTTCCGATGGCCCCTCCCAACGCCAGCGAGCCCGTATCTCCCATGAACACGAGCGCCGGCGGCGCGTTGAACCACAGGAAGCCGATCGCGGACCCCGCCACGGCCACCGTGAAGACCGTCAGCTCACCGGCTCCTGGGAGGTAAGGCAGACCGAGGTAGAAGGACGTGTCCACCCGACCCATGACGTACGCGAAGACGGCGAAAGCGATGGCCGCGATCGCGGCGAGACCCGCCGCGAGGCCGTCCAGGCCATCCGTCAGGTTCACGGCGTTGGCGCTGCCCGCCACGACCAGCGCCACGAACAGGGGAAAGGCCAGTGGCAGCAGCGTCAGGTGCACGTTCTTGAGGAACGGAACGAGCCTGTGGGTCACGTCGTGCAATGATAGGGGCTGCGTGAGGAGCAGCGCTCCGAGCGAGAGTCCCGCTACCATCTGCCAGAAGAATTTCTGGCGGGCGATGAGTCCCCGCGATTCGTGTCGGACCACCTTGAGGTAGTCGTCCCAGAAGCCGATCGCTCCCATGGCCAGGGTCATCCCGAGCGCGATGGTGACATAGGGGTCGCCCAGCGGCGCCCACAGGAGAGTCGATGCGACGACGGAGATCAGGATGATGATGCCGCCCATCGTAGGCGTTCCGGCCTTGTCGCGGTGCGTCTTGGGACCCTCGACCCGGATCACCTGACCGACGTTGCGAAGCTGAAGCCGCCGGATCACGAACGGGCCCACGAGAAAGGTCACTAGCAGAGACGTGACCATGGCCCCGGCGGCGCGGAACGAGATGTACTGGAACACGTTGAAGATGATGTGCCTGTCCGCGAGGGGGAAAAGAAGGTCGTACAGCATCAGGCACCCCCTCCCACCGCGGTCTCGAGTCGGTCGATGACTCTCTCCAGGCGAACCCCGCGCGACGCCTTCACGAGAACCACCTCGTCACCACGGAGCTTCTGCGCCACGATGTCGCCGGCTTCCTCGACAGACGAGGGAAGCTGCACGTCCGTTCCGGAGACCGGTGACAGCCGCCGGAAGGAGGACTCGAACGCTCCGATCGCGACGATGAGGCCGAAACCAGCGTCGATGAGCGACCGCGCGACGACGGAGTGGGCGTCCGCCTCGGCGTCGCCCATCTCGAGCATCGTGCCGACCACGGCCGCGAGTCGACGTCCCGGAAACGCCTCGGCGCAGTATCGGATCGCGGCCTCGAACGACTCCGGGTTCGCGTTGTAACAGTCGGCCACGAGCGTCAGGCCGCCCAGGTGTCGCAGGGCTCCCCGCAACCCCACGGGCTGGTAGCTCGCCAGCCCGCGCGCCGCGGAGTCAGACCCTACGCCGATCGCGAGCGCGGCAGCGATCGCGATCACGGCGTCGCGTAGATGGTGCTCGCCGCCAGCCGGCACCGAGTACTCCGTCCCATCTTTCCGGAATCGCGCCTCGCTCGCGTCGAAGCTCCAGTCATCGGGCCGGAAGTCACATCCCCGTCCCAGACCGGCCGTCACTACATCCTCACGCACTTCTCGGGCTCCTGCGGGAAGGGCCTCGGGCAGCTCGCCTACGAGGGCCGCCCCCGATCGGGACGCTCCACGCACCAGATCGAGCTTCTCCCGCAGGACACCCGAGACGTCTCCGAAGCCTTCCAGATGGGCCGGGCCGACGGTCGTCACCACGGCGTCGTCCGGCTCGGCGATAGCCGTAAGACGTCCAATCTCCCCGGGCTCACTCGACCCCATCTCGAGGACCCACACGTCGGCCTCCTCCGGGGCCGATAGAATCGACAGCGGAAGCCCGACCTGGTTGTTGAGATTGCCTTCTGTCGCGTGGACGCGTCGGTCGGAGGCGACGGAGAGCGAGAGCATCTCCTTTACCGTGGTCTTTCCCGACGAACCGGTCACACCCATCACGCGGGCGCCGCATCGTCGACGGTAATGACGGGCCAGATCTCCGAGCGCGACCGTGGTGTCCGGGACGGGAAACAGGGGAAGGCCGGTTTCGGGCAGTCCCGGCCGGTCCGCGGGCACCACGGCTGCGAGAGCTCCCTGTAGAGCCGCTTCCCTCAGGAAGTCTGCGCCGTCGAAGTGCTCCCCCTGCAGCGCGACGAACAGTGCGCCGGGTGACAGATCGCGGGTATCGGTGGAGACGGAGGAGAATGAGCCCGTCGCCGCGCTCCCGGGGATTCGCAGCACGTCGCGAACCTCGGCGGCGGCGAAACGGGCCGCCATCACTCGGCGCCCCTGTCGATCCAGGAGGCCACGACCGCAGCTTCGTCGAACGGAACGCGCTCGCCCGCGATGTCCTGATATGTCTCGTGTCCCTTGCCGGCGAGCAGTACTACGTCGCCGGGGCTAGCCTCGCCGAGCGTGAAGTGAATCGCCTCCTCCCGATCGAGAATCACCCTGTAAGAGCCGGTCGGCATGTCCTCGACTATGTCGTGGCATATATCGACCGGGTCCTCGGTCCTTGGATTATCCGTTGTGATCACCGCGAGATCGGCCAGCTCCCCCGCGATCCGCCCCATGAGAGGTCTCTTGCCGCGGTCCCTGTCGCCACCGCATCCGAACACGATGAACAGACGTCCGGTGGTGAGCTCGCGCAGAGCGTCCAGCACCCGCGTGTACGCGTCGGGGGTGTGCATGTAGTCGCGCAGCACGAGGACGGGCCGACGGGACAGTGCCTCCATGCGGCCCGGCACCTGGGGCGCGTCGGCCAGGCGAGCCGCCGCGTCTCCCGGGTCGATCCCGAGAGCGCGCGCTGCGGCCAGGGCTGCCAGGGCGTTGTGGACGTTGAAGTCGCCGAGCAGTGGGAGGCTCACCGGCCAGGTACCCTCCGGAGTGGACAGAACCCACTCGGAGCCGGAGGCCGTGTACCGAATCTCCTCCGCACGAACATCGGCCCGGGCGGATAAGCCGTACCATGCCACGCGCCGCCCACCGAACTGCCCGTCTTCCCAGGCCGGATCATCCGCGTTCACCACGCACGTTCCGTCGGGAGCCACCTGCTCCGTCAGCCGCAGTTTGGCCGTCCGATACGCGGCCATGTCGGGGTGGAAGTCGAGATGCTCGCGCGTCAGGTTGGTGAACACGGCCGCGTCGAACTCGATGCCGGCTACTCGCCGCTGCTCGAGTGCGTGTGAGGAAACCTCCATTGCCACATAGCGGGCGCCTGACGTTCGCAACCGGCCCAGAGTGGACATGAGATCGAATGGATCGGGAGTCGTGAGGTGCCCCGGGTGTCGGACGCCATTCGTGCCGAACCACCCCAGTGTCCCGACTACCGCCGCAGGGCCCATATCAGCCAGAACGTGCCGGGTGATCAGAGCGGTCGTGGTTTTTCCGTTGGTGCCGGTGATGCCGACGAGAGAGAGCGAGAGAGAGGGGTCCCCGTGCAGGAGAGATGCCATGTGGGCCACGGCAGCCCGGCTGTCTGCCACGACCAGCTGCGGAATCCCGACACCGGGTGTGGTCTCTTCGACCAGGGCCGCGATCGCTCCCGCGGTCGCTGCCCTGCCCACGAAGTCATGTCCGTCGAAAGCGGTACCGCGCAGAGCGCAGAACAGGACGCCGGAAGCCACCTCCCTGGAATCGGTGACGACGGCACTGAATCCGGGGGGCGGCTGCCCCGTCCATCGCGGCGCCAGCTCACGCTCGCGCAGTCTTCGCTCGATCGACTCTGTCGGTATCACATCCCGATGCAGTTCATCGTTCGACGTCACGGCTACCGAATCCGAGGCCACCGGTGGGCCCACCTCACCCTCCGGTCAACGAAGGAGAACGGTGGCGCCGCGAACCACGCGGGCACCCGCGGACGGTTCCTGTCTAACGACCCGTCCCGAACCCAGAAGCTCGACGTTCAGTCCCAGGGTATGGAGCCGTGCCGCCGCCACGCGGACCTCGAGGCCCCGGAGGTCGGGGAGCAGCAGATCTCGCTCCTCGCTTGAGGCTTCCACCGCCTCCACGTTGGCGAAGCGGAAGGGAGACTCGAGCTCGGCAGCCGGGGCCCAGTCCAGCGTCCCGGACCGGTGGTCGGCGAGCTCGGTCTGGATGAGACCGCGACCGCGGGTAGCGAGAATGGCCTGGACCACGGCTCGAGTGACGGGCGCTGCCGTTCGCCCGCCATACACGGAACCCTGCGGATCCTCGAGCTTCACCAGAATCACGAGCTGCGGATCGTGAGCTGGAGTGAAGCCCACGAAAGAGGCCGCATAACGGCGATCGCCGTATCCGCCGCCGGTGGCGATCCGCGCCGTCCCCGTCTTGCCCGCAACCTGTAACGTCGCGAGAGACGCCTCCTCACCCGTTCCTCCCTCTTCCACAACGGCGGCCAGAACCCGTGACACCCGCTCCGCCGTCCGAGCATCGATCACGCGGCGTATCGGCGTCGTCTCGAACTCCCAGCTCTGTTGATCAACCCCGCCCCGGATTCCTCTCACGAGCACGGGCTCCAGCAGGTACCCTCCGCTCGCCAGCGTCCCGTACGCGGCGACCAGCTGGAGCGACGTAGTCATCAGCTCATACCCGATCGCGAGCGATGCCTGGCTCAACGCGGACCACCTGTCCGGCCGACGCAACAGGCCGGGAGACTCGCCCGGAAAGTCGATGCCGGTCGAAGTCCCGAAGCCGAAGTCCCGCAAGTAACCGTACTGCATTCCGCGATCCAGCCGGTCCGAGAGCTTGGCAGCCCCGATGTTGCTGGAGAACTGGATCACCTCGGCGACTGTCAACGTGTCGTAGGGGTGAACGTCCCTGATCACCCGATGCGCTGTCCGGTACTCCCCGTCCTCGGCGAACACCCGCTCGTCGAGATCGGCCAGCTGCTCGGCGAGGAGTGTCGCGAGGAGGAAGGGCTTGACGGTGGATCCCGGCTCGTAGGGCGAAGTGAAGGCGGGGACGGTGCCTTCGCTTCCTTCCCGCCGGCTGGCTACGGCCAGCAGCTCCCCGGTCCGTGGATCCGCCATCACGACGTCGCCACCGGTCGATCCGGTCTGCTTCAGGCCGGCTTCCAGAGCGGCCTCGGCTATCGCCTGGAGATCCGCGTCGATCGTAAGAAACACGTCGCGGCCAGACCTGGCGGGGCGCTGCGGACGGGCCGGAATCGGATACAGCTCGCCGCGAGCGTCGCGTCTGCCCACCAGCTCGCCCGGCGAGCCTCTCAACAGGGTGTCGAGGACGAGTTCGAGCCCTGAGCGCCCCTCCCCCTCGGCCGAAACGCTGCCGAGAAGTGCGCGGGCCAGGTCACCTTCGGGATACACACGCGCCGCGACGGGCTCGAACTCCACGGCGCCCCCCACCGCCTGAGCGAGGGCTTCCTTCTCCCCCGAGCTTACCTGACGGATCGGGATCCATCCTGTGGAGCGACTGGTGAGCCGCGACGTCAGCCGGCGGGAGAGGTCGAGAATCGTGCCGATCGTCTGGACGTGGCGCTTCCTGTCCGAGGATTGGGCAGGAGCGAAGAACGCGCGGTACTCCTGCCGCGAAAGTGCCAGAGCCTTGCCGTTGCGATCGTATATGCCGCCGCGGGCCGCGGGGATCTCCACCGTCTCCGTGGTCTGGTCCCAAGCCTGAGTCTGCCACCGCTCTGCCTGAACGATCTGGAGCTGGGCCGCCCGACTCACGAAACCGGTCGCGAGCACGGCGAGCGCGGCGGTCAGCAGCTGGGTGCGCCGGCCGTGCGTCCGGGACGTGATTCTTCGTCGCCTCGCTCCCATGGCTTCCTCGCTTCTCGACCGATCAGGGACCGACGTCCGGCAGGTGAAGGATCTCGTCGTCCGCCGCCGGCCGGAGGCCGAAGCGGGAGGCCGCGAGCAGGATTCTCTCTCTCGAGCTCAACGAATCGACCCGGACGAGCTCCTCCGACAGCCTGGTCGCCAGAACGAGTTCCTCCGAGCGCAGCTGGTTGATTGACTCCGCCAGGCGCCGACCCTCAGCTGTGCGTTGTACAGACACGACGAGCGACACGGCCACGG
>JBDHFS010000061.1:0-17850 GCA_039590285.1 Gemmatimonadota bacterium | reverse complement strand
CTGCGCCTGGAGAAGGAAGACGGCGACATCTCGATGCGTGTCCTGGATCTCATGGCCCCGGTCGGCAAGGGACAGCGAATGCTGATCGTGTCGCCGCCGAAGGCAGGAAAGACGATCATCCTGCAGAAGATCGCCAACGCGATACTCGAGAACAATCCGGACGTGCACCTCATCGTGCTGCTCATCGACGAGCGGCCGGAGGAGGTCACGGACATGGAGGAGCACGTCCCCGCGGAGATCATATCCTCCACGTTCGACGAGCCGGCTGACCGGCACACGCAGGTGGCAGAGATGGTGCTGGACAAGGCTAAGCGACTGGTGGAGTACAAGAAGGACGTCGTGATCCTCCTGGATTCCATTACGAGGCTGGCCCGCGCATACAATACGACGGTACCGCATTCCGGGAAGATTCTGTCCGGAGGCGTGGACGCCAACGCCCTGCACAAGCCCAAGCGCTTCTTCGGCGCGGCGCGCAACATCGAGGAAGGGGGCAGTCTGACGATCATCGCGACGGCCCTGGTCGAGACCGGCAGCCGGATGGACGAAGTGATCTTCGAGGAATTCAAGGGCACGGGGAACAGCGAGGTGCTCCTGGACCGTCAGATCGCCGACAAGCGAATCTACCCGGCGATCGATGTAAACCGCTCCAGCACGAGGCGTGAGGAGCTTCTGCTCGATGAGGTCGAACTCAACCGTATCTACCTGCTACGCAACTTCCTGGCAGACATGCCGCCCGCCGAGGCGATCCAGTTCCTCATCGAGCGCCTCAAGCGGACCGCGGACAATACGGAGTTCCTGAATTCCATGGCCGCCGGTGAGTGAGGACCGGTCCACGCGGCTGACCGACGAGGCGTTGGGGAGGTCCGGGCTGGCCGACATGCGACCGGCCTTCCGCAAGCTGCTTCTGCGTCTGAAGCGAACCGACTCCGCCGGGTTCGAGGAGGCGACACGCAGATACCGGGAAGAGCTGGAGCCGTCCGTAGCCGCTGGCGAAGTCGATCCGATCGTCGTGTGGCTCGACTACGGCATGTGGCTGGCCGGACAACTGGCTCCAGGGCAGGCGATGGCGATCGACAGGACCGGGCGCGCGCGACCGTGCTCCTCGCAGGTGTCGCCCGATTTCAGTGACCTCTTGCTCCATGTCCCTGACGACGACCGTCAGGGGCCTATTCTGGTCGCCGAGCCCGGCGAGCCGAGTGAGGCGCAACGCGCTACGCTGGGACTCCTGGTGCACTGAGACGCCCCGATCTCACAGGGGCGCGTCGGCCTGAGCGCCGGTCCGATCTCCGCCACTTCCTGCAGCACGCCCGCTTTCGCGACCGGGCCCTTACTCGAGTGCTCCACTCTTGTGCCTCACCACGAAGCCCGCGACAATCCGATGGAGAGCCGACATCGCTCCGCCCCGTGACCCGAAAGGAAGCCGTTTTCCCGTGAAGACCACCGCCCGCAACGAGAGAATCGTCACCCGCCTGATCGAAGAAGAGCTACGCGACTCGTTCATCGATTACTCGATGAGCGTCATAGTGCAGCGAGCCCTTCCGGATGCCCGGGACGGCCTCAAGCCGGTTCACAGGCGCATCCTGTACGCCATGTACGAGCTGGGCCTGCTCCCGGACCGCGAGCACAAGAAGTGCGCGACCGTCGTGGGCGACGTGCTGGGCAAGTACCATCCGCACGGCGACAGCGCCGTCTACGACACGCTGGTGCGCATGGTGCAGGAGTTCTCGCTCCGTTATCCGCTCGTGGACGGCCAGGGCAACTTCGGGTCGATCGACGGCGACAGCGCGGCCGCCTACCGGTACACCGAGGCGAAGCTCGCATCGATCGCCATGGAACTCCTGTCGGATATCGACCAGGACACTGTGGACTTCTCACCCAACTTCGACGGCCGGCTCGACGAGCCCACCACGCTTCCGGCCAGGCTTCCGCACCTGTTGCTGAACGGATCCGATGGAATCGCCGTCGGGATGGCGACGAAGGTTCCTCCGCACAACCTGCGTGAGCTTGCCGCCGCCACCGACCACCTGGTGCGCCATCCGGAGTGCAAGGTAGACGATCTGATCGGGCTCATCGAGGGGCCCGATTTCCCCACGGGCGGATATATATGGGGCTGGGAAGGCATCGGTGACGCTTACCGTTCGGGCCGTGGCCTCGTGGAGATGCGCGCGCGCATGCACCTCGAGGAGGGCATGTACGGCAAGAATTCCCTGATCATCACAGAGCTGCCCTATCAGGTCAACAAGACGCGGGTGATCGAGCAGATCACCAAGATCGTACGCAGCGGCCGAGTGGATGCGATAACCGACCTGCGCGACGAGTCCGACCGGGACGGAGTCCGACTGGTCATCGAGCTCAAGCGCGACGCCAACTTGAAGAAGCTTCTGAAGACGCTGTTTCTGAAGACGCAGCTCAAGAGCACCTTCGGCGTGATCATGCTGGCCCTCGTCGATGGCAAGCCGCAGCAACTGGACCTCAAAGGCGCCCTTTGTTGCTTCGTGGATCATCGCCTGGACGTGATACGAAGGCGCGCAGCGTACGAACTCACGCAATCCGAGGACCGGGCACACGTTCTCGAGGGGCTGCTTACCGCCCTGGACCAGATCGACCGCGTCATCGAGCTGATTCGCTCGTCCACGTCGCCCCGGGCGGCGGCCGACAGGCTGTGTGCGGAGCTGGGCCTCACGCAGCGGCAGGCGGAGGCGATCCTGGCCATGCGGCTGGCGCGACTGACCCAGCTGGAACGGAAGAAGCTCGCGCAGGAGCTGGAGGGACTCCACGCCCGGATCGAAGAGCTGAGGCACCTGGTCGAAGAGGATGCGGCGCGGCGCGACATGCTGCGCGCGGAGCTCGCGGAGCTCACGGCCATGTATGGAGACGATAGGCGCACCGAGATACTGGACGAGAGCAGGCCATTCCCACTTCCGGCGGGAGAAGTAGGGGAGTCGTCGCTCGTCATGATCAGCCGGCTCGGCTATGTGAAAGCGCAGACGGTGCACGGAAGCGGCGGCATGTCGGGCGCCGAGGCGATGTCCGATCGGAACGGAGACTTCGTGCGGCAGACCTTCGTGGCCCGGGGATCGACCGACCTGCTTCTGTTCACGGCCGGCGGGAGCGTACACTCGCTGGCCGTGAAGGACCTTCCTCGGGGAACGCGAAGCTCGCGCGGGAAACAGATCTCGGACCTCGTGGATATCGGCGCCGATGATCACATCGTGTCGATGGTGCCCGTGCCGGAGTTCGACGAGGAGAAATACCTGCTGTTCGTGACCCGGGACGGACAGGTCAAGCGCACGGCGCTGTCTGAATACTCGAACGTAAGAGCCGGCGGGATTCGCGCGATCGGGTTGGCCGAAGATGACCAGGTGATGATGGTCCGACCCAGTGTGGGAACGGGAGATCTGCTGCTGGCGACCAGCGGGGGGCTCGCGATCCGATTCGCCGAGGACGAGATCCGCCCGATGGGCCGAACGGCGAGGGGGGTGCGGGGCATCAGCCTGGCCGCGGGAGATCGCCTGGTGGCCGCACTGGCGCCCCGAAGAGATAGCGAGTTGCTGGTGGTAGGGTCGGCCGCGTTCGGAAAGCGGGTGCCTTTCACGGACCTCAAGCGTCAGGGCCGGGCCGGTAAGGGGCTGGGTTTGATGCCGGACACGGACAAAGCAGGCGAACTCGTGGGTGTGCTCGCCGTGCATCCGGGGGACCTGGGAATGTGCGAGCTCGCCTCTGGAGAGGTCGTACCCGTGGCCGTGGACACCCTTCCCGTGAAACCGCGACGGGGAGCCTCGGTGAGGATCCAGGCCCTGGCCCAGAGGGCGGGGCCCGTAATCGCCGTGCACCCGCTGCGGGCTTCGGCGGACGACCGGGAGGAAGAGGAGACCGCGCCAGTCGATCGGGAGAGCGCTCGAGCCGAAACGGAACCTGCGGGCCCGGAGGAGGAGATCGCGGGCAGCGTCGTGGTGGACGCCGGCGGGTCGGCCGGTGGCAACGGCGCGGGCGGCTCACAGGCCGAGCTCGAGCTGTAGTGTGTGGTCAGTCCCGGTTAACCAGGATGTCCGTCCGGACGGGCAAGGTCAGGACGCCGGTCGTGAGGTCCCGCACCGTCACCACCATCTCGTAGCGGCCAGCCGGCGTGTCGGAAAGGTCGATCCGGAGGTGGCCGCGGGCGACGATCCTGGCACCGGCCGGGGCGGTTCCTGGATAGGACAGATCGAACATCTGCCCCCCATCCTCCGGCTCCAGGAGCACGCGAGTCTCGTAGCGGCCCCCGGGAGTTAGGTTGTAGACCTCGTAGTAGATGAACGCGACGCCGTCAGATCCCGTGACGTGCGCCGGACTCGGATTCAGGCTAATCCCTTCTGCGGGGGACCAGGCTCCGACGGAATCTGGAGACACGGCCACGTCCGACAGGATGGGGAGGTCCGCGCTCATGTCCCGCACCACGACCATCCCGCTGGCGTATCCGCCGGACGGCTTCTCGTCCCCCTCCGGATCGCCGCTGTTCGGGTCCGTCACGAGAAGCATCCAGCGGTACTCGCCGGGCGGAAGGTCGGTCGACATCCTCACCGAGAGGCCCGCATCGGGATCCAGGTCTTCGGGCCGCTCGATCTCGATTCTTCCCGGAACGCGACGATAGAAGTCTCCCCGCTCATCCAGGAGCGTCCATGCGACCTCCACCCGAAACAGGTCCCGCCCGTCGTCCTCCGACGTCTCGAGAGTCGCGGTCCGCACGAGACCGTTCATCCACACCCGGGTGTGCCCCGGCCGCGGAGCGCGGAAGTTGAGCCATTCGAGGCCGAGGTCGACGCCGAGCTTCACATCCGGCCGTTCGGGGACCGTGGCCACGGCGTATTCGCCGTCCGCCCACGTCCACTTGCGCTCGTTCATCAGCTCTTCGGCCAGGCGGGTGCCCACGAAGGGGTCCCCGACGCCGTTGCGGGCACGTACCGCGATACGTGCATACGCTGGATCCAGACCCATTCGGGACATGTACAGGTTGTGTAGCTGCGGCCCCGGGATGTCAATCAGAAGCGGGTTGATGGCCACCATCGGGTTTCGGTCCCACGTGCCGCACCTGAACACCATGGCCAGGTTCTCCAGCAGGTACCAGTCGTCCGTCCCGCCCAGGGGCGACAGGTGGAACATCCGGTACCCGCCCGGACGATCGTAAGCCCAGGACACGTTGGGCTCGATGCAGGGGTCTCCTCCGTGGATGGCCAACTCGTCGGGCTCGCCCATTCGGATGAACAGCAGCCCCCGATCGTCGAATATCGAGTTGGATGGGCGACCCAGGCGCACCGAGAAGCGAGGCCCCACCCGACCTCGTCGCCGGTAATATCGCAGCGCGTAGCGCATACGCTCGTAGTGCCGGAGAATCCGCTCGTCGACGTCCGTTGCCGACATGGCCGCCCGCTGGTTCCAGAAACGGCGGAGGAATGCGCAATCGTCCCTGTCGGCAGCCGGTAGCGTGCGGAAGCCGTCCCATGCCGCCAGCTCGGCTGGAGTGGCCAGCGTCTCCACATCGAGCCACGCTTCGATCGATGCGGTCTCGTCGGCGAGCTCGCATGCTCGCCAGTACTCGGCGGCGCCGCTCACATCCCCCTCGAGGAACAGGATCCGGGCGCGTTCGAGACGGGCGAGCGCCTCGGGAATGCGGCCGGACGTGCGCTCGAGGGCCGATTCGGCGCGATCCGGTTCGCCCGCCCGGACCCACAGGCGAGACACCGCCAGCCAGTCGAGACCCGTGGACGGGCCGCCTGCCTCATCCTCCCACCGGTCCAGGAAATCCTCGACGTCGTCCCGCTCGGGACGGGACCTGAGATCCAGACGGCGAGTCAGGTCCCTCGCCAGGCGATGGTGACCGCGGTCCACCAGGTCGTAATAGACCTGGCCGGGCATCGTCTGGGCGTGAGCCCGATGCGCCGTGGACGGCAGGAGAAGTTGGACGCACCCGGCTACCACGATCCAGACGGCGAGGCGGGAACGGCCGGCCGCGACCCGCGATCTCACAACCGTATCCAGATCACCCGCCGGGGTGGTTGACCGTGATCCCCGCGTGGAATGGAAGCGTCGAGGCCCCGGTCTGCTCGTCGGTGATCGTGACCTCCATCTCGTACTGTCCCGGGTCCGTATCCGTGAGATCCAGTCTCAGCAGTCGGCGGGACATCCGGTTAGCGTCCGTGGCACCATCGCTCGGGAAGGAAAGCTCGAACGGATCGTCTCCGTCCTCGGGTGAGAGACGGACGTTCGTCGTGTATTGCCCGCCGGGCGTGAGATTGTAGACCTCGAAGTAGATGAACGCCACGCCGTCGGCGCCCGTGACGTGCGCTGGACTGGGTCGCAGGCGAACTCCGCCGCCGGGCGACCACGAGCCGCCCGAGTCGGCGGCCACGGCGATATCCGAAAGGGCGGGAGCGCCGGCGCTCAGCTCCCTGACGGTCAGGTCCGCCCGCCGGTAGTTGCCGGACCTCAGGTTCTCCCCGGACGTCGCGCGGGAATCGCGCACCAGGAGTGTGTAGCGGTACGGTCCGGGATACAGATCGGCCGCTATCCGCACGGGCAGACTCTCATCCCGGCCGAGGCGGCGACTCGTGGTGGCCTCGAACGTCGAGCTTTGGGACTGTAGATCCCCTGACTCGTTCACCAGAACCCAGTGGGCGTCAACCCGGTATGTGAATTGGCCATCCGCCGTTTCTTCGGGCCTGAGCCGTTCGGCCTCGATGACACTGTTGAGCCACACACGGCTCAGATCCGCTCGCGGGCTTCGGAACTGCAGCTCCTCCACGAGCAGCCGCGTGTCCGGGATCACGGGAGGCCTTTCAGGCACCGAGTCGACGGCGAACACACCGTCCGCCTGCGTCCACTCGCGCTCCTGCTGAAGGATCTGCTGCGACGCCAGGGCCTCCGAACCGGTTGAGAGCCCGGTGATACTGTTGCTCCGGTCAAGATTATTGGACATCTGCTGGGCGATGCGTGCGTATCTTGGATCGATGCCCTGTCTCGACCGGTAAAGGTCCTGAAGCACGAGGGCCGCCGCGGGACCGAGAGCCACGAAACGGTTCTCGTTCACCGGCGACAGGGTTGCCATATTGATCCCTCCGCCGCTTCCAGCGAGAGATGCGGAGGGGTCACCGCACCTGTAGACCAGCCCCAGATTCTCGATCAACCAGTAGTCATCGGTGCCCGTCAGCGTCGAGAAATGGTATACTCGCGTTGCCCCGGGGTAGTCGTACGCCCAACTCTCGTTCGGCTGGTAGCACTCAGCGCTGACCGCGTGCTGACCGATACTCGTGTTTCCCGCGAACGTCGTCACACGGTCCGGATCTCCCATGCGGACGTAGAACAATCCTCTATCGTCGAACGCCGAGTTCGTGGGTCTCCCGAGCCGGTTCGAGAATGTAGGTCCCTTCTTCGCCCCCTGGCGCCCATAATTGTCCCGCGCATAGCGGACGCGCGCGTAATGGACCGACATCCGCGCTTTGACATCCATCGCAGACGCCAGGGCACGCTCGTTCCAGAAGCGGCGCAGGAACTGGCACATGTCCGTCTGGGTGATCGGGAGCCGCCGGAAACGATCCCAATCCGCCATTTCCTCGGAAGTGGCCAGGGGCTCGATATCGAGCCAGTATTCGCGGTAGGCCGTCTCGCCCGCATCGTCGCAACCCTTCCAGTATGCCTGATCGGCCACATCGATCTGGCGCGCCAGATAGGCGACGCGCGCCTGGTCCAGCAACAGGATCGACGCCGGAACGTCTCCGGAGGCTTCGGCATTGAGAAGAGCCATCTCCGCCTCGGCGGCCTTGCCGGCCCGGATCCACAGACGGGTAACCGCGATCCAGTCCCAACCGTCATCGGGTCCGCCCTCTTCGCGCACCCAGCGATCGAGAAGCGACTGTACGTCCTCGTCGTCGGGGTCGGCGCGGAGCTCCAGCTTCTTGGAGATTCGGTTGGCGAGCTTTTCGTGGCCCATGGACACCAGATCGTGATACACGGGACCCGGCATCGTCTGCGCATCGGCGGGCCCTGCGACTCCGAGGACAAAGAGGGGAGCGGTCCACGCCGCCATCGCCAGACACCGTACCCTCCACGAGATCGCTGTGATCATCCTCACCTTCCCTTTGAGCCTCCGTCGGTCTTCACCTCGATCTCCGTGATCGGGGCCAACCGGCTCGTTTGCGGGCGTATCTTCAACCTGGCCTTCCGAACGTCGCTCTGTTCGCCGGTCTCCGCATCGGTGACCGTCACACGGACCTCGTACGGTCCGGGCTCGGCGTTGCCTGTATCGAGCCGGAGTACGGCACGAACAGGTACGGTGGGGTCGGCCGGGACACTGCCACTATACTGCATCTGGAAGGGCTGGTATGGACCGGTGAACGTCTCTCCTCTGCCGCGCGACACCCAGGTGGACGCCAGCCTTATGTCGCAGCGATACCTGCCCCCGGGAGTCAGTCCATACGCCTCGTAGTAGATGAACGGTCGTGCGGCCTTCTCGACGATTGCGGCGGCGTTCAGCTGCAGCTCGACACCGCTGGCCGGTCGGAAGGTGCCGCTCGAGTCCGCCGCAACGGCGATCGAGCTGATGGTGGGGCGCGAAACGTCGAACGCCGGTACCGTCAGGCTTCCCCTTATCACGTTGACGGACCTGTCGTCGGGCCAGTTCAGGTCCTGCACGACCAGTCGGTAGTCGTACTCTCCGGGCGGTACGGTCACCATCGTCTGAATCGGGAACCCGTCCCGCGTGGTATCAGCGATCTGGCTGGAAAATACGAAATCCGTACGCTGGACCCTCTCGGTGACGAGAGAGTCGGCCTGAAACAACTCCAGACCAAGGGAGAGAGAGTATCGCCACCCGCCGTCGAACACCCCCCTGATCCGTCCCGCCTCCACGCTGGCTGCGGCCCAGAGTGCCACGAATTCGGGAGACCCCCCGTAGAAGGCGAGGTAGTGGTAGTCGAACGGGAAGGCGCCGGTGGCCTTCAGCCCGCCTGACTCGGCGAGTGCGTTGAACGCGCCGGCGTCCGCACGGGCCTGTAGCTCGGCCCCCCGCTGAGGTACCGCCGGGAGCGCACCGGGCACAGTCAGCAGGAGTGCTGACAGAAGAGCGGCGGCCCGGCCCACGCCGGGTACCCGCACGTTTCTGCGAGCCGCCAGGGCATCGCCGTTCGATCGGGAATCCGGTCTCTCGCCGTTGTCGCCCTGAGCGACTATCCCTTCCGGCATTCTTACTCCTCCTGTCCCGCACCACGCACCCCGCCGGCCGAGACCCGGCGCCCGGGCTGCCGGTTGGCCTGACCGCGGGTATACGCCACCTCACCCCGCGACATCTCTAGTACGGGGAACGCCGGCAAAAGTGCCCTCACGCGTCGGGGGCGGTTCTCCGCGGCCGCAGGAGGTCGGCCGGGGTCCCTATTCGAAGTCGCCGGGCACGGCTTCCCGCATGCGCGACTCGAACTCCTCGGGCGCTTTCATCAGAGCAAGGTCGAGCTCGAAGTCGGGTCGCTCGACCGGTCCCAGTTTCTCGATCAACTCCAGAGCCTCACGCTTCGAGAGACCGTGCGCCTTGAGCTCGTCCAGCCCCAGCGTTCCGGCGTCTCCCCGCTGGCGGATGCTTTCCCCGTCGGGCTCCAACAGTCCGCGCAGTACCTGAAGCTCGCCGTGGCTCAGGTGTTCTCCGCAGAACTCGTAGTCCAGCCAGGCCTCATAGCTGAGCGGAGCCACCCGCTTCATGATGCCCGCCATCACTCGCGCGTATGCCTGAATCTCCCATTGGGCGTGGGAGTCGGCCCGAAGGCTCAGGAAGTGGAACAGGTTGTGGAGATTCACCTTCCAGTACCACTGCGTGTACGTGGACAGGGGAAGGTCGATCCTCGCCAGCTCCCGCGTCACGTCCTCCGCCACGAGCCATCCGTAAGTATCGCCCGAGGATCCACGGATCTCTTCCCAGCGGCGAACGGCCTCTTCGTACACCGCCCTGGGCGCGGGCTCACCCTCCCTGCCCTGGCGGTTCGAGGCACTCTGGATCGCGAAGTCCCCGTAGTCCGGCGTGTAGAACAGCAGCGGCATGAGGCTGTAGCGTCCGCTGTACTCATTCACGGAGACTGTGCGATGTCGTATCCATTGACGTGCCACGAACATAGGCATGGCGCAATGGAACTTGAGCTCCACCATCTCCGACGGCGTCGTATGCCGGTGACGCCGCAGATAACGAATCAGCCCACGCGTGAGACTCGTCTTCCGCGTGCCGAAGCCGTAGCTCACGCGGGCTGCCTGCTCGATGCTGTCGTCCGAGCCCATGTAGTCGATGAGGGCCACGAAACCATGGTCGAGAACCGGGAAGTAGCCGCCGAGGATTTCTTCCGCCGCGGGGATGACGGTGCGCTTCGTGTCCATGACGATCCTGCTCTGGAGTGGTTGTCGTGCGAGCCTCAGGAGCCACAATAAGCGGGCATTCGGAACGCCGCCACGGGGTGGGTCCGTGTGCGCGACGGACGGCTGCGCAGTTCCTGGATGTGCGACGGCCCCGCCGGCTTCGCGAGGCCAGCGGGGCCAGCCGGATGGCCCGGCGGCGGCTCGTGCGGCGGTGAGTCAGACGTCCAGGTTCTTGACGAACTTCGCGTTCTGCTCGATGAACTGGCGCCGCGGCTCCACATCTCCTCCCATCAGGCGCTCGAACAGGAGTGAGGCCTCGGTGGCCTCGTCGATCGTGACCTGGAGCAGCGTCCGGTTCTCGGGGTTCATCGTCGTCTGCCACAACTGTTCCGGGTTCATCTCGCCCAATCCCTTGTAGCGCTGGATGTTCACGGAACCGCTTCCCTTGCCCTTGCCGTTCTTCATTTGCTTCACCGCCGCGACCCGGTCGTCTTCGGAATAGCAGTAGATCTCCTTGCGACCCCTGTATACGCGGTACAGCGGCGGTTGAGCGATGTATACGTAACCGGCCTCGATGAGCTCCTGCATCTGCCGGAAGAAGAAGGTGAGCAGGAGCGTCCGGATGTGGGCCCCGTCCACGTCCGCGTCCGTCATGATGACGATCTTGTGATACCGCGCCGAGTCGAGCGAGAACTCCTCTCCGATGCCGGACCCGATAGCCGTGATCATCGCGCGGATCTCCTCGTTCGAAAGGATCTTGTCGATCCGGGCCCTCTCGACGTTCAGGATCTTTCCCTTGAGGGGCAGGATCGCCTGGAACTCGCGGTCCCTTCCCTGCTTGGCCGAGCCTCCGGCGCTGTCTCCCTCCACCAGGTAGAGCTCGGACATGGAGGCGTTGCGGCTCGAGCAATCGGCCAGCTTGCCGGGTAGGATCCCGGTCTCGAGGGCGGACTTCTTCCGAGTGAGGTCGCGCGCCTTGCGGGCCGCCTCACGCGCCCGGGCCGCCTGGACGGCCTTCTCGATGATGCTCCGCGCCGAGGATGGATTCTCCTCCAGCCAGGTCCCGAGCTTGTCGTTCACCAGGCTCTCGACGATGCCGCGGACCTCGCTGTTGCCGAGCTTGGTCTTGGTCTGCCCTTCGAACTGCGGCTCGAGAACCTTGACCGACAGGACGGCCACCAGGCCCTCGCGTACGTCGTCGCCGGACAGGCTGGGCTCGCCCTTCTTCGCGTTCTTGGCCGCGTAGCCGTTCACCGTACGGGTGAGCGCCGCCTTGAATCCCGACAGGTGGGTCCCGCCCTCGTGCGTGTTGATGTTGTTGACGAAGGTGAACGTGTCCTCGTTGTAACCGTCAGTGTACTGCATGGCGAGCTCGATCTCGGTACTGGACTGCGACCCCTTGAGATACACGACCTCGTCGTGCAGCTCGTTCTTGCTTCCGCGCAGGTATTCCACGTACTGGACGATCCCGCCTTCGTAGTAGAAGCGCTCTTCCCGGGGCGTCTCGCCGTTCTTTCTCTCGTCGCGCAGGGAGATGCTGACGCCGGCGTTCAGATAGGCGAGCTCGCGCAGCCGGCTCGCCAGAGTCTCCCAGTTGTACTGCCGCTCGGTGAAGATCTCGTGGTCCGGTTTGAAGTGCACGCGCGTGCCAGTATCCTTCGTCTTCGCTCCCTTCTGGAGGTCACCATCCTTGAGGCCGCGCTGGAATGCCTGCGTCCACACATGGCCGTCCCGCTTCACCTCGACCCCGAGCTGCTCGGAAAGGGCGTTCACCACGGAGACGCCCACGCCGTGCAGGCCGCCGCTGACCTTGTAGGACTCCTTGTCGAACTTCCCGCCGGCGTGAAGCCGCGTCAGGGCGAGCTCGACCCCCGGCACCTTTTCCGTCGGGTGGATGTCGACCGGAATGCCGCGGCCGTCGTCCGTGACGGTGATCGAGTCATCGTCATGGATGACCACGTCGATCTCCGAGCAGTATCCGGCCATGGCCTCGTCGATCGAGTTGTCCACGACCTCGTACACCAGGTGATGCAGCCCTCGCGCCGCGGTGGACCCGATGTACATGCCCGGTCGCTTCCGCACCGCCTCCAGGCCCTTCAGAACCTGGATCTGGCGTGACGTATATCCGTCTCCCTTGCCCTTCCCACCGCTTGCTTTAGCCTTGGCCATCCCGTTCCTCCGAATGCCATCCGTCCGCCTGCACGAACACGATTCTCTCGATGCGACCCCTGCGCTTGCCGGCGTTGAGCTTCCGCATCAACTGCGGCCGCATCATCGACAGCTCCATGCGCCAGGACGCGCTTTCCACCTCGACAAACAGCGTATCTCCCTGGACCCGAACCGGGCGAGCGACCCGAGCTATGTGGGCACCCACCAGCTCCTCCCAGTCCGCCACCACGGAGGCCCGCTCGACCTTCTCGGCAATGCCGAGGCGGGCGAACAAGTTCTCGATGAGTCCGCCGACGCGTTCGGGCCTGATCTTCCGGCCGCCGGACGACTCAACCATCCGTGAACACGACCCCTTCGCGTATGCGCCACTGCGCCAGTCCGCCGCCTCTGAGAGGCAGGTCCGCCGGCTTGGGCGCGGTGAGGAGGACCTGTCCCGAGCGCCCCTCGTCGAGGAGGCGCAGTACCCGGGCCGCCCTCTCCCGGTCCAGCTCCGCGAACACGTCATCCAACAGATAGATCGGGTCGCGACCCAGCCGATCCCTGAGCGTGTCCGCCTCCGCGAGCCGCAGGGCGATAGCCGCCGTGCGCTGCTGGCCTCCCGAGCCGAATACCCTCAGGTCCCGCTCCTCCCCGCTATCCTCGACCACGCCGCGGATCACCAGATCATCACGGTGCGGGCCGGCCTGGGTCGATCCTCGCTTCCGGTCGCGATCGCCGTTCTCCCGCTGCGCCCGCCGGAGGCGCTCCGTCCATGCGGAAACGCGCTCCGCGGTGCCGTAGGCCGACTCCGTCTCGGCCACCGCGGGTCCCTGCGCTCCCGGACCGGACGCCTCGGAGCGAGGCCCCAGGCCGGGCTCGTAGGCCAGCTCCCCGGGCGCGCCGTCCGCTATCTCGGCATGGTAGTCCCGGAACGCATCGCTCTGTGAGGCGATCCACTCCTCCCGGTCGGCCATCACACGAGCGCCCGGCTCGAGCATGCCCTCCGTCCACACGTCCACCACGTCGTCCGCTCCCTGGCGCAGCGCTTCGTTGCGCTGCGCCAGCACGGCCCTGTACCGCTGGAGCGAGGCCAGGTAGCCCGGCCTCACCAGCGACAGCAGGATGTCCAGAAAGCGGCGCCGGCGGCGCGGCGAGCCGCACACCAGGTCCGCATCCTCGAGGCTGAATACCACCGCGCCGAGCGTACCGAGAGCATCCGCGATGCGATCTACCTCGCCTCGGTCCACCTCCACCTTTTTTCGCCGCCCCGTCTTCTGGTAGGCGGCGGCCAGCTCATCCGCCTCCGACCCGCGGCGCACGGTCCCCTCTACCCGGAACACATCCTCACCGAAGCGGACGAGGTCCGCATCTCGCGCCCCCCGGAAGGAGCGGAAGATCTCCAGATAGTAGATCGCCTCCAGCAGGTTCGTCTTTCCGGAACCGTTCGGGCCGACGATCACGGCCCCGGCCTCGGGAAGCTCTAATCGGAGCTCGCCGAAGTTCCGGAAGTTGCGTGCTACCAGGCGTTCGAGGGAGGCCGAACCGGCCCGCCCCGACGCCTCGATCGGGGCGCTGGCGGAGCTTGGCATATATCACCTGAAAATACCCCGAAACACCCCTGCGCCGCAACGGTCCGGAGGCATTGAAAACGTTGAACTTATGCGGATGAACGGGGGAGCGACTGTGAAGGGGATGCAGAGCCGCGGAATGGGCCTCGAATCCGTGTCGAGCGTGTCACGGCGCCGAATCGGGCGCCAGTCTTCGTACCGCCTCCCGCGCCTCGGATCTCGCCCAGGCGGAGAAGGGCGGCGGGCCTGAACGCTTGACCGACAGGGTTCACCTCGCCCAGGTGAGCCAGCCAGCCGATCGCTTCCTCGTTGCGGCCGACCTCATGGAGCAGCAGACCCCGTGCAAACCGCTCGAGGATCCCGGCGTCGTATGGGGAAGACATCGTCATCTGGTAGAAGATGTCCTGACGGATGCTCTCCATGGCCGCCAGAGCATCCTCCGTGCGGTCCTCGGCGAGCGCTATCTGGGCGCGTACTCCGGACGCCAGGTCGAACGTCAGGGTTCCGCCGTTCTCGGGTGGCGTCGCGGTCTCGAGCCGGGATGCGTAGTCCATGGCGGCCGAAACGTGCCCGAGTCTCGCGGCCAGCACTCCCGCCAGGTAGAAACGGACGATCTCGTGCCGATCGTCCAGTACGCTGAAGAAGAAGCTGGAATTGCCGCTCGGGGCGACACCGGACGGATCGAGCCCCTCTATTTCAACCCGACGGCGCTCCAGCGTGGCCCGGTCCGCAGGCATGAGCGGAATGAGACTGAACAGCGCGCGCAACTCCGTGGCGACATAAGGGTCGTATTGATCGACGACGTCGATCTCACCGTACGCGTCCGCGACCCTTCCACGCGCAAGGAGCGTGTACGCCGCCAGCGTGTGCCCCGTCGTCCACACTTCCGGCGTAAATCGGGACCTGTCCGTCAGGAGACGGGCGGCGCGCTCGGCACCGGACGGGTTGTGCGAGAAGTTGACCGAGTTCCAGGCCAGCTGAATCAGGATCAGGTCCGCCCGCGGCGCCGCCTCGGCGAGGAAGGCCTCGATCCGGGCCGAATCGGCGTGGGTCATGAGCTGAATGGCCCGCACCTCATGCTCGCGGTCCGCGTCGGGGTTCAGGGCGAAGAACCGGGCAGCCAGGGAGTCGAGATCCGCCAGCCTTCCCTCGCTCGCCGCGATCCTGACGAGGTGGATGATCGAAGTGGCGTCGTTCGGCTCGAATTCCAATACCTGCTCGAAGGCGGCGCGCGATTCGGCAAACGAGCGCCCTCTGATCGGATTCGAGTGGTGCTGGATCTCGCCGAGCTGGAACCAGGCCTCCACGTCGGTGGGGTACGTGCCGACGATCGCCCGGTAGCGCCCCTCGGCTTCACCCTGGGCTCCCCGGCGCCAGGCGAGAAACGCCTCCAGCAGCCGCCGGTCCCGCTCGGATAGCCGGCTCGCGTTCCGATATGCCTTTTCCGCCGCGGCCTGTGCCGCGTCGGCCCGCGTGAGCCACTCGGCGGCTACGCTCAGGCGGTAGTAGGCCATGGCGAACAGACTGTCCAGTTCCGTGGCTCTGCGAAACGCATCGAATGCGGGCTCGAAGCTGCCCCGCCGAAACTCCGCCTCACCCTCCAGGTAGGCACGAAACGCATCGAGCGACGGAGTGGTCACCGCCGCGATCCCACGCACGCGCGCCCCGGGTCCTCCCTCCACACCTGCCAGGAGCTGGGTGGCCACCTCGTCCACCAGATTGAACGGGTCTTCCCCTTCCGCAGAAGCTTCCTCGAGGGGTCGCGTGGCTTCATCCGTGCCGTACAGCGCCGCCGTGACCTGCAGACGGCCTCCCGCCTCCACCACGTCTCCCAGCACGAACAGGCCCGCCCCGAAGCGGGCAGCGACAGCACTCGCGTGCGCCGGGTCGGCTACGGACAGTCCCTCCTGCACCACGAAGCTGAGCAGAGCCCTCGAGTCTACACTACGCAGCTCGCCGGCCCCGTCGAGCTTCGTGCCGAGCAGGATCACCGCGCGCGATATGGCCGGGTCGCTCCCGGCCTCTCTCCCTGGCGGCCCCCTCTCTTGCGTCACGAGCCAGGCGGTAACGACCACGCCCCACACGGCTACCGCCGTCACTCCCCCCATGATCACGTTGCGCCACGTGAAGAAATGTCTGGCGCTTCTGGCGGGCGTCACATCGCCGGTGTCGACCGGGGCCGCGCCATCCTCGTCGAAACCGTCCGACCTGCGCATCCTGTGCTGCAGGAAAGCTGTCGCGAGGACCACCGGGAACCCGATGATGAGGAGTGTCAACGCGATCGCCGCGAAGCGACCCGGCAGATCGAACGCGTCGGAGAGCACATCGACCACCTGCAACGTGATCCACGCGCCGGCCGCGTACAGGCCCGCCACCTGCCAGAGGGAGCGACTACGCACTCCCTCGATCAGTCGCTCAAGCTGCCCCATGCACCGTCCAGGGTTGAAGGAGGAATCATGCAAGATGACGCGTACGGGCGTCCGAGATCAATCGATGGGACCCGCCGGAAGGGTCTAACGGGCCGCCGTGCGGTCCTTTCGCTCGGATGTCTCAGCGCTTGACGAAGTCGCTGACCAGGGGCTCCTCGCCGCTGTAGTCGTAGAAGCCTCTCCCCGTCTTTCGGCCGTGGTAGCCGGCCAGGTACATCCGCTTGAGCAGTGGCGGCGGTGCGAAGCGCTTCTCGCGGTACTCGTCGAACATGATCTCGGCGATGTAGAAAAGCGTGTCCAGGCCCACGAAGTCGCCGAGGATGAACGGCCCCATCGGGTACCCGCAGCCCAGCTTCATCCCCGTGTCGATGTCCTCGATCGACCCGATTCCCTCTTCGTACGCGCGGATCGCGTCGAGCATGTACGGAACGAGGAGTCGGTTCACCACGAAGCCCGAGTTGTCCATGCACGCGATCGGGACCTTGCCGAGCGAGCGGGCGAACCCGAAGGCGCGATCGAACGTGTGGTCCGATGTCCCGCCGGTCCGCACCACTTCGACCAGCTTCATGACGGGAACCGGGTTGAAGAAGTGAAGCCCCACGAAACGATCCGGTCGTCCGGTCGACGCCGCCATCTCGGTCACCGTGAGACTGGACGTGTTGGATGCGAAGATCGTCCCCTCCGGGCTCTGCCGGTCGAGGGCCCCGAACAGGTCCTTCTTCACATCTATGTCCTCGACGATCGCCTCGATGATGATGTCGCAGTCCGCCAGGTCCTCCAGAGCCACGGTTCCCGACAGGCGACCGAGGGTGGCGTCACGATCTTCGGCTTCGAGCTTCCCCTTCTCCACGGCCCGGTCGAGCTGCTTGCCGATGGCCGCGAGCCCGGCCTGGAGCAGATCGTTGTTCACCTCGCGGACGATCGTCTGGTAACCCGACGAAGCGCTCACCTGCGCTATTCCCCGTCCCATCAGGCCGCATCCGATGACCCCCACGTTCCTTATCTCGCTCACTTCCCTGCTCCTTGTCGTGACCGCGCCGCGCTTCCGGCGGCTCAGTCCAGGAGGTCCGTGATCCGCTCGCGAAGCGTGGGCCTGTCCGTGGCGAAGCCGGAGTCCCGCTCCAGGCGGTCCAGAAGACCCTGCACCGCCAGTTCTACGCGACCCCGACGCCGCGCCAGCGTCTTCACGGTGCCCAGAGTGCCCACTGCCGCCACGCCGGCCGCTACGGATGGAAACACGATCATCGCGGTCGCGCCTTCACCGAGAACTGCCCCGAGCGCCGAGCCGAGGCCGAATACGCCCAGTGACCCATACCAGCCGGCCGCGTGACCGGCCCGTGCGT
>JBDHFS010000060.1:0-12974 GCA_039590285.1 Gemmatimonadota bacterium | reverse complement strand
TCTCCCGCAGGAGCGGCTGGTCCACGGCCAGCGGCTGGTCGCACCGCTCGAGAACCGTGACTCCCTTCACCCCGCGCAGCATCGCGCTGATGAGATCCGCGGGGAACGGCCTGAACATCACGATGTCCAGCACTCCGACCTTGAGCCCGCGCTCCTCGCGCAGGTAGTCGGCGACGGCCTCCGCGTTGGACACGACGGAGCCCTGTCCGGCCAGGACGTACTCGGCGTCCTCCAGCCGATACCCCATCGCCCGCGCGTACCGGCGCCCCGTCAGCTCGGCGTACTCCTCGAGCGCCCGCTCGGTCAGCTCGCGGACGTGATCAAAATAGAACGGCCGCTGGGCGGCCACGCCCTGCATGTAGGCGTCCTGGTTCTGCACGGAGCCGATCAGGGCCGGATAGTCGAGATCGAACATCTCGGGAATGCGCCGCCGTGTCTTGCCGAAAGTCAGCACCTGTCCGGGCGTCGGGGACTCGATGATGTCGGCCGGGTCACCCAGGTATTCCCTGATCAGGTCACGCTCTGGAAGCCGCACGGACTCGATGACGTGGCTCGTAAGGAATCCATCCTGGGCTACGAGGCCTGGGTTCAGGCTAAGCTCCGCGATCCGGTGCGCGATCACCGTCAGGTCGGCGATGCTCTGGACGTCCTTCGCGAACAGCTGGAAGAAGCCCGTGTCGTCCACCGCGTGATAGTCGTCATGCCCGGCATGCACGTTCAGGGCATGCTTGGTCATGGCCCGCGCCGCCACATTGAGGACGTAGGTGAGCCGCTTGCCCACGGCCGCGTACAGGGACTCGTGCATGTAAGCGATGCCCTGTCCGCTGGAGAAGTTAGTCGCGCGGAGGCCCGTCATGCTCATCCCGGCCGTCACGCCGGCCGCCGCGTGTTCGCCCTCGGGCTCGAAGAAGAGGAGCCGCCGGCCGTTCACGTTCGTCTTCCCCGCGGCCTTCGCCGCCGCCCAGCCCTCGCCCATCTGCGTGGACGGTGTGATCGGATAGGCGCCGGCGCCCTCGCTGGCGGCGGTCTCCATCTCCACCACCGCCGTACTGCCATCCATGGCCGTCGGAATCCCGGGATACCGGGCCTCGGACGTCGGGTCGTCGCCTCTGCTTCGCCTGATCATGCTGTATGACTCCCTGCCGTTTCCAGAATCGCCTCTAACCGCTGCGCCCCTTCCACCCACCGGATCGCTCCGGTCGGGCAGCGGGCGGCCGCGGACGGGTCGGCGAACTCTATCCTATCGTAATCAACGACGGCCAGGCCGTCGTGCATCCGTACGACCTCGGGTGCATCCTGCGCGCAGCGCCCGCACGTGTTACACGCCACGGCGCACACATCCGTGGCCGAATCCCCCTCCAGCAGATTCCTGCACTGCACGATGAGCCTGTGGTCCATCGGCATGAGCACGAACAGGTCGAGAGGGCACGCCTCCACGCAGTCGTTGCAGGCCGTGCACTTGTCCGGATCCACCACCGGGAGATCGACGTCGCTCATCCGGATCGCATCGAAGGTGCAAGCCACGGCGCAATCCGCCAGCCCCACGCACCCCCAGGCGCACGCCTTCCCGCCGCCGCTCACGGCGACCGCCGCGCCACAGCTCCCGATGCCGTCGTACAGCGCCTTGCGTGGCGCGACGTCGGTGCCGCCCGCACACAGCAGTCGCGCCACGACCTTCGAGGCCTCTCCCGCGTCCACGCCCAGCATCTCGGCCACGTCTTCCAGCTCGCCCTCGCTCATCACGGTGCAGCCCGCCGGAACCACGACGCCGTCTATGGCCGCCTCGGCGAACGCACGGCAGCCCGCATAGCCGCATGCGCCGCAGTTGGCGCCCGGAAGGATATCCGACAGCTCATCGATCCGGGGATCCTCCCACACGTACAGCTTCTGATTCGCGATCGAGATCAGGATGCCGAACGTGAGTCCAACACCGCCCAGCACGGCGACGGATGCCAGGATGGCCTGTGGGTCCAAGTGCGCCTCCTCAGCCCATTCCGGGGAGGTCGGACTGCCGGAGGATCCACGCCGCGAGCTTGTCGGCCGCCGTTTCGCCGTTCACCGCTTGCGCTCCGCCATCGGCGGACGGATGCGGCGGCGGCGAAGCCGCGAGTCCCCAGCCCGCCGTGAGCACCTCGAGCCGCCGAAGATCCTCGGCCTGCCGGAAGGCGCTGATTCCGCCCAGCGCTCGCCTGGGCTCGCTCTCGACCATGTGGCTGACCGTGAGGCGCCCACGTCCACCCGCCGGATCCGGCGCGTGCAGGAAGGAGCAGGACTCGCCCGGCACGAGCGCCGCCACGACCGGTCCGGGGGCGCCGACGATAACCGACAGCTCCTCAGGGTCTCCCGTCTGGAGCACCATGACGCCCGGTGTGATCAACCCCGCCAGGGCTGCCGGGGGCGCCTCGCCACGCACGACCAGCACGATCTTCTGAGAGCCGTCGAGAAAGTCGGCCAGGCCACCGGTCCGCAGGTCGGACCCTTCGACCTCGACCACCAGCGGTGGAGCGAGCTCCCGCTCGCGCTGACTCCACAGCCCGGGAGCGAATGAATCGAGCCACGAGGCGTGCTTCGCCTCGTCGTACTTGCCCGCCCGGGCCAGCTCTACGGTGCGCGCCGCCCCGAACGCCCGGCCGGCCAGACCCAGGGCCGCCGCCACGGCTTCGCCGAGGGAAGCGCCGGACTCGACTCGCACCACATGGAGCTCGTCGCCGCTCTCGACCAGAGCCTGCAGCGTGCGCGCGGCAGCTTCGAGGCGCGGGGCCTCGTACTCGGGAATCGGTTCACCCGTGGTCTGCAGGGACGCGAACCGGTCGATATCGATATGACCCACCGCGAACGCTCCGAGCTCGGCGGCCGTCCGCTCGGCGTGAGCCTCAGCCGTCACGGAGCGCGAGGCGAGCATGCTCCGCACTTCCTCCGCCGTCGCCACGAGGGCGGAGTGGTAAACCTCGCGCGCCTTCGCCAGGACCCCCAGAGCGCCACTCGTGCGTTCGTCGGGCGTGATGTCAGACGGCATATTGATCCAGCTCTTCGTTCAGGATTCGAATCTTCTCCTCCGCCGAGTGCAGCGGGAGGTGCCGCGTCTCCTCGTACCGAGGCCGCGACTCGTCACGAAACAGCACGCCCAGCCGAACGCGGGAAGTGTCCTCAGCCATGTCGCGGGCCGCCCCGATGTTGCGCGGGTCATGGCGGACTCGACTCGTGTAGATCTGCTCCAGTGCCTCCGGGACCTCCACCCCGTCGGGATGCTCCAGGATGTCCACCATTTCCGGGTTGCGGACGGCGTCGAGGTAGATGTCCTCGGTGTACACCGGGCAGCGCTGGAGGACCCTCACGAACGCGAAGCCGCGGTGGTGGTACGCCGCCTTCAGAGTGGCGAACAGATGCGCCGGGATCCACTCCGCCGTCTGGGCCACGAAGGAGGCGTTGGTGATCCCGAGCGTGCCGGTGAGCGGATTCAGGGCCGGTAGCCAGCTTCCCTGCGGCTGCGTGTTGCTCCTGTATCCCTGCGGCGTCGTCGGCGACGTCTGCATCTTGGTGAGGCCGTAGATGTTGTTGTCCAGCATTAAGGCGACCATGTCCACGTTGTAACGTGTCGCGTGAACCCAGTGCCCCGCACCGATCGACACGCAGTCCCCGTCCCCCATGACCACGAACACGTTCAGGTCCGGACGGTTGAGCTTGATCCCCGTCGCGACGGGAAGGGCCCGACCGTGCAATCCATGGAACCCGTACGTCTTCATGTAGTGCGGGAACCGGCTGGAGCAGCCGATTCCGGACACGAACACGGTCTCTTCCGGCTTCAGCTGCTCGTCCGTGAGCAGCCGCTGGGCTGCCGTGAGGACCGAGTGGTCGCCGCATCCGGGACACCAGCGCGCCGCGCCGCCCTCGTAGTCGCCCATCGTATATTCGCGGTCCTCATCGACCGGGAAGAGCAGGGAGCAGGAGCTCATTCGGCGTCCCCTTTCGAGAATTTGCCTCGGATCACATCGTGGATCACGCGGGGCTGCAACGGCTCGCCGAGCACCCGCGTCCAGCAGTCCACGTCGACCAGCGTCTGCGCCCGCAGAATCCACGCGAGCTGTCCCCGACGCCGGCTCTCGTCGTTGATGTACGGCATGTCCGGATCATCGCTGTAGTTGATCTCGACGGTCATCACCTTCTTGAACCGTCCAAAGATCCGCTTGAGACCCGGCTCCAGCGGCGACAGGAAGCGGACGTGCAGCGAAGACACCGACGACCCTTCCTCACGTGCCCGGTCCACCGCCTCCTCGATCGCGCCCTTGGTGCTACCCCAGCCGACCACCAGGAGGTCGCCGGACTCGGGGCCGTACACTTCGGGGGGCCGCAGGGTGCTGTGCAGCACCGCGAGCTTGCGGCTACGCATCACGGAGCTCTTCTGGTTGATCCTGGAGGCGTAGGCCACCCGGCTGTTCTCGTCGTGCGCCAGCCCGGTCAGCGTGTGCATTCCGCCTGGAGTCCCGGGGATGAACCGTCGCGAGATGCCGGTCTCCTCGTCCCACTCGTACGGTGCCATCCCTTCGGGTACCGGGCTCATGTCCGGGTGGGACCCCTGCCAGGCAGGATCCAGCTCCGGGCGCGGGAACGGCTGAACTCCCGTGGCCAGGTTGGCATCCGTCAGCACCATGACCAGGATCCTGAAAGTCTCGGCGATCCGCCGGGCCGTGATCATGGAATGGAAGCACTCCTCGATCGTCGCGGGCGCCATGACCACGTGCGGAGCATCTCCCGGCTGGCCGAAGATCGCCGCCAGCAGGTCCGACTGCTCGACCTTCGTCGGGAGCCCGGTGCTCGGACCGCCCCGCTGCACGTCGACCAGCACGAGGGGGATCTCCGACATGACCGATAACCCCAGGAACTCTGTCTTGAGGGCGAGTCCCGGGCCGGACGTGATCGTGAAGGCGACCTTGCCGGAGTACGACGCCCCGATGGCCACTCCGGCCGCCGCGATCTCGTCCTCCGCCTGGTGAACGACGCCCCCGAACTTGTGGAACATCTCACCGAGCTGGTGGGATACCGAGGTCGCCGGCGTGATGGGGTACATCGCGGCCAGCTCCATGCCGGCGGCGACGGCGCCGTACGCCACGGCCTGGTTCCCGTTCATCACCACCATCTTCTCGTCGACGGCGTGCGTCGGGACGTCGATCCGGACGTCCAGGTGAGCGTCGGCCCACGAGTAGCCGAGCTCCAGCAGCTCGTGGTTCCGTGCGGTGACCTCCTTCGCCTTCTTCCGGAACGCGTGCGCGATCTGGTCCCGGGTCAGGTCCATGTCACGGTCGAACAGCCAGCACAGGATGCCCAGCGCGAACATGTTCTTGCCGCGCCGCGGGTCGTCCACGATGGTGAGGCATTCCTCTTCCATCGGGACCTCTATGATCCGGTAGTCGGTCGTGCGGAGCTCTTCCATCACCTCCGCCCACTCCGCCCGGATGTCCTCGTCCCGGTGCGTGGCCCACATGTTCTCCACGAGTAGAATGGCATCGTCTTCCAGCGCATCCAGCCGATGGCGCGCCAGGAGCACCTGCTCGTTGAACGCGATGCACACGTCGGTGCGGTCGCCCCAGTTCGTGACCACGTCCGTGCCGATGCGGATCCGGTTGCCGCTCGCGCCCGCCGGACTTCGGGCGGGAGGCTGGATCTCGGCCGGGATGATCTCCACCGTCCACACGCCGTTCCCCATCTTCGCGCTCACCGCGCCGAACGTCTGCCCGCACTTCTGGGCGCCCTCGCCCGAGTCGGAGACCACTTCGACCGTGCAGAGAGGCGTCTGGATCGCCTTGACCCCGGCCGCCTCGTCGCGCGTCTTCACAGCCGTCTTATCTGCCACGGGAGCTCTCGTAGTCATTCGAGTTCATCGATCGCGTCATGCTCATCCCACCAATATCGCCTCCCGCCGTCCCTATCGCACCGGCAGGGAGTCGCACGAAACCGGACAGGGTGGTGCATCATCCATGCCCGTCACCCGGTGCCGCGCAGAGATGCTCCGAACCGCCGTTCAGCCCTGAATACCGCACTGATCGGCCAGTCGGAGGTGACGTGTCGATCCAGGAAGGTGGGACATCATGTCACATGGTCCCGGCACGGGACATGCTGGCACCTGTGCGACGTATCTTCATTCATGAAAAGAAGTTGTGAGGACCACTCACGCGGGCTCGCACCGGGTAGGGCGGCATCGCCCATCCCGATCGGAATCAGACGGGTCCCGCCTCATCCGGCTCCACGACGCCGATGTAGGGGAGCGTCCGATAATGATCGCCATAGTCGAGTCCGTACCCTACGACCCACTCGTCGGGGATGCCGAAGCCGAGATAATCCAGCTCGACCTCGACCTCCTGCCCGGGCTTGCGAACCAGCGCGCAGCTGCGGACGGAAGCCGGGTGACGCGCACGGAACGTCTCCAACAGGTAGGCGAGAGTGCGTCCCGAATCCAGGATGTCCTCCACGATCAACACGTGACGATTGGCCACGCTGATGCGCGAGTCCATGATGAGTCTGACGCCGCCGGAGAAGGTGGATCCGTTCTCGTAGCTGGAGAGGGCAATGAAGTCTACCCGGTGCGGTGTCTGGAGCTGGCGGGCCAGGTCGGCCAGGAAGATGAACGCCCCGCGAAGTACACCCAGCAGGAGGACCTCGTCGGCATCCGCATAGTCGGCGTCGATCCGTCGCGCCAGCTCCGTGACGCGGCGGCCGATGTCCTCCTCGGAGATCAGTACCCGCGGCTGCTCAGTCTGCATGTCCCTGTGGTGGCGCAGATCAATGGAACGCGTAGCCGATACCGAACGATGTCATCAGGTCGTGCTGCATCTTCGATTCTCGGAACGGCTCCGTGTTGAACTGCGAAATATAGTCCCTGACGTCCAGCCGCAGGAACCAGCCCTTGCTCAGGGCCACCTGCGCGCCGCCCAGAATGGTCCCGGCGAACCGTGTCTCGCTCTCGATGTCGGGGAAATCGTCCGACTGCGGATACGTGATCGACACCACGCCGGCTCCGACTCCGAAGTACGGTCGCACGACCGTGGAGCTGCCCGAGAGTTGGGGACGCCACATGAGGTTGCCCGTGAACGTCCAGTAGTCGGCTGCCCCGAGCTGCACCCCCAGGGGAAAGCCTATGTCGTCCTCCTGCCGGATCTGGATCGTCAGCTCGGGATTGGAGTAACCGCCGACCACTCCGATGCCGAAACTGCCGAACCAGTAGTCCAGCTCGGCTCCGAACGCCACCCTGGTCGAGAGCTCGGCCGTGATCGTATCACCCGAATCGGCCAGTCTGGCCAGGGGCGTGAGGGCGCCGATGGAACCCATGAGCTCGATACCCGACGCGCGCTCGTCGTCCGTCTCCTGAGCGCCGGCTCCCGCCGGGCCCCCGATCAGAGCGAAGGCGACGGCCATCATTCCGGCGGCGATCCGCCGCGCGCTCCAGCGTGTCCGAAGGGACATGTCTATCTCCTGATATCCTCTTATGGCTGGGGGCTCGTGCTCGAACCCTGCTCCCGGCGACTCCCGCCCTCTCATCGACGTAAGGTAGCCCCCCGGGGTTTCATCTCGGCTTCACGACTCTCAGCCGCCTTCCTCCATCTTCCAGAACCCGATGCCGCCCGCCTGCTTGCCCACGTCGACCGACCCGACGCGCACTCCGCCCGCGAGCTCGACGACGTCCACGGTTCCCGGCTCGCCGCCCACTCCCTCCAGGCTGACGAAGGCATAGCGCGAATCCGGGCTCACCGCCACGCCGTGAGGCAGGCGCCTCGTGGTCGGAACCGTCGCGCGCACCTCGCCGCTGGCGAGATCGAACACGCCCACGGCGGCGTCCCCCTTGTAGGTCACAATCAGCGTGCCGCCATCGGGCGTAACGTCGAGATTGTACGGCCCGGCTCCCGTCTCGAAACGGCGCGTGACGCTCCACGAGTCCAGGTCCACCTCGACCACTTCCCTGTTCTTGTTGCACGCTACGTAGGCGTGCCGGCCGTCCGGAGACGGCTGCACCCACGTCGGCCCGCACCGCGCCGCGCCTTCCTCGCCGGGGCGACGGCCCACGACCGCGGCGGACTCCGTGGTGCCCGGATCCAGCTCGCGCTCGGCCCCGGGTGCCAGGTACAGACGGCGTCTGACCTCCAGGTCCCTCGCGTCGATCTCGACCAGCTGATCGTCCATCATGCAGACCGAATAGTGACGTCTGCCATCGGACGAAAACCTGGACCCGTGCGGCATGGCGCACGTCGGGATCCGCGCCATCTCCACCATCGACTCGGTCTCCACCACCGAGACCGAGCTCGGGACCGGATCGCCGTGCAGGTTGAAGTTCACGACGTACAACAATCCGCCCGGAGACACGGTCATGGTTGCCGGAAACAGCCCTACCTGGACTCGTCCCAGTCTCTGGTTGGTGTCGGTCGAGTATTTGTGAATCTGGCCGTACGGCATCCCGTGCGCGATCGACACGTACCAGTTGGACCCGTCGGAAGCGACGGCGATTCCGTGTGGTCCGTCCGTCTCCGTCGGGAACAGCCCGACCGGCACGTTCTCGATCACCCGGGCGCCGGCGGGGCCGAAGCGGACCACCGCGACCTCGTCCTCGGATTCGGCCGCCACGTACACGTAGTAGTCGGCCGAGGGCGGCTCCTGCGCCGCCAGAGGACCGGAGAAGGCCGCGCCGGCGGCGAGCCACGCCAGTACCGAGCACGAGAGCGCCATCGCTTTACGGATCATCGTCTACCTCGGTGCGGCCCTGGAGCGGACGTTCCCTCCCGGAATCGGAGCGTTCGCAATGTAACCGTCCGCGTGCCATGCGTAATAGTGCGCTATATCCCGGCCCCATCGGTTCGGGTCGCCTTCAGGTGGCCATCCGGTCGCCCGGGATGCCGGCGACCCGGCCACGTCCGTCGGAGCGGTGCCCGGCGCTGAGGGCGAACACGGGATCCTCCCAGATGAACACGCTGCACGTCCCACCCGCTGGGTCACTCCAATCTCCTGTCTTCCTTCCACATGTGAGGCCTCGAAGGCGGACAGTCTAGGACGCCGGGACCGGCTTCCGCCACTCTGGGAAACGGTAGGCCGCACAATCGTGTATTATGAAGACGGAGCCGCGGAGGGGGATGAGGTCGCGGGCCGGCCCACGAGGCTCGGCTCGAGGAAAGTCCGGGCTCCACAGGGCACGGTGCCGGGTAACGCCCGGGCGTCGCGAGGCGATGGAAAGTGTCACAGAGAACAGACCGCCGATGGCGGCCCGCTTCGGTGGATCGCACAGGCAAGGGTGAAACGGTGGGGTAAGAGCCCACCGCGCGTGCCGGTAACGGCCGCGGCACGACAAACCCCACCGGGAGCAAGGCCAAGCAGGAGCGAGCGGCGGCCCGCCGCGTTCGAGCTCCGGGTAGGCCGCACGAGGCGTCGGGAGACCGACGTCCCAGAGAGATGACCTCAGCGGGCCGCAGGGCCCGTCACAGAACCCGGCTTACCCCCCTCCGCGCGCCTCCGAGCGCGCTGACGCCGCGAAGCTCCAGGACGGGAGCCCCGGTCACGTGTCAGGACGCGAGCCCCAGGCTCTCGCGCAGACGGTCGGCCACGCTGCGTATATGGGAGTCCACGGCGCTCCGAGGACCCGGCCCGACCTCGTGGAGCCGCATGGCTTCGTCGATCAGGCTCAACACGTGTCCGAAAGCCTCCACATGCTCTTGAATCTCGTCCATTCGGTCGCGAACGGCCGAGAAAGCCGCTGCCATCTCGTGCAGAGACGGGTGTGACGCGTCCATGGCCCAGCGACTGACGGCAGGCTGGGAGACGCCTACGCGGCCCGCCAGATCCGTGTAGGACATCGGGAGGTTGTGCAGAAGCTCCTGGAATGCCTCGTACACCCTGTGGTTCTCGCCGTGCAACCCGGTGGCGGCGTACCAGTCCGGAACGCGTGCTTCGCCCATGTCGGTCCTCCCGGCCGATTACGTACGATACTTGCTCCTACCCTATATTTGCCGTGAGGCGCCCGAATCTTACACGACGGCGATCGCGCCGGTGCTGTCGCTCCAAGGCGGGGAATAGCGATCGGATGCACCGGACCGGCGGTCGATCGACCGTTCGGAAAAAAGTTGCGGACGTAATATTCAGGTTCCGGGCGGCAAATACAGAATAGAGTCGGTTGAGATCTCGTTGATCTCCGCCCCGTACCATGGGATCGAGGACCGACGGACGAGCGTGCGCGAGAAACAGCTGGACACCGGCCTGGTGTCGCGTCTTCGAGGCGGCGACCCGGAGGCCCTGCGGATAGTGTACGAACGGCATGCGGATGACGTATACCGGGTCGCTCTCCGCACGACCGCCTCCTCCGCTGACGCCTACGACGTGACTCACGACGTCTTCCTCGGCCTTCCCGAAGCGGTCGCCCGCTACGATATGGAGCGATCCTTCGAGGCCTGGATCAGGGGAGTCACCGTTCGAACGGCGCTGATGCGGATGCGTACCGCGCGTCGACGCAGGGAAGTGTCCGTCGTCCAGCTCCGGACCATCGGCGTCAGGCCGGAAGCCGGGGCTGCGATCGACCGGCTAACGCTCGAGAAGGCGCTGGACCGGCTGCCACAGGAGCTCCGAACCGTGTTCGTGCTCCGCGAGGTGGAGGGAATGACGTATCAGGAGATCGCCGACGTGTTGGGGATCAGGAAGAACGCGGCTGCCGTGCGGCTGCACAGGGCGCGGCGGCGGCTGAAGGACCTACTGCGAGGCGACCGATGACAGGGTTCGAGAAACACCCGAGCTGGGCCGAGCTGAACCGCCTGGCCGATGGAGAATTGAGCGGCGATCGCCGCCGACGGGTCGCCACGCACTCGGCCGCGTGCTCCAGGTGTCGTGAAACCGTGTCCTATCTGTCCGCCGTGCGCGAAGCCGCGGGGGAGATCCGACACCCGAGCCCGCCCCGCGACCTCCTGAACGATGTGATCGAGAGTCGGCAAGCGGGGCAGAGGGTCATTCTCCCCGCGGCCGCGGTCGACCTCCCGAAGACGCGGCGCGCACCGGCCGCCGCCGCCGGCCTGGCCCTGGCGCTCGCCGGGGGACTCGCGACCGTACTGGCGGTCTCGGAGGCAGGCGCCGGGTCGAGCGACCTGACTTTCGATCCGCGCGTCCCACGGGTCGGGGAGGCGATCGAGGTCACGTACCGGGCCGGCAGTCTGCTCGCGGGTCAGGACCGGTTGCGGCTTCGTGTCCGAGCGCGCAAAGCGGACGCGACCACGCCACGTGCGACCATGGGACGCTACGTGGAGCTCGATCTTCACCCTCGCGGCGACGGCGAATACACGACGACCCTCGACCTCTCCGCCGACGTCGCGTACGCCACTTTTTCCGTCGAGGATCCGACGGGCACCCTGCTGGACGACCGGGGAGGTCGCCTGTGGGACCTGCTGTCACACGATTCCCGGGGGCAGCCGCTCCTCGAGGCGCTCCGGCAGCAGTTCCTGGTTCTCGAGATGCGGGACTGGCCGGCCGCGGGCGAGGGACTCGAGCAGATGACCTACCTGTACCCTGACCGAGCCGAAGGATGGTCCAGGCAGCTCGCGCACGAGAAGCCGATCCTCCTGCCCGATGAGGCCGCAGCGAGCGCGGCCAAGCACAGGGAGATCTTCCGCGACCTGCAGGACCGGGCGCTGGCCCTGGGAACGCCGCCTCCGGAAGAGATCGCGAGCCTGACCCGGTACGCGATGGCACTTTCCGAGGAAGAGGCGGCGGCCTACTGGCTGGACAGACTGGAGGCCGTCGAGCCGCTGCATCCCCTGGCATTGAGCGCCCGGCTGCTGATCGAGGCAGGCCGCGGGGACCTGGAGGCGCTGGACTTCCTGGAAGAGGTGTGGACCAGCTCGGGTGCCCGATCGGCCGTGGTCTACAGAGGAGGTCTGGCCTACGCCAGCCGCATCGGCGATCCGGAGGCAGTGCGGCGCTGGGCACTGCGCGGGCTGCCGCTCACATCGGACCACGAGTGGGCCGTCCAGGCTTCCCTTGCCATGGTCGCTCATCCGGAGACCCGTGAGCAGGGGATAGCGGAGGTCAAGAGGCTGATCGCACACCTGGCGGAGCCCGACGAGGCGGAGCGACCTCTTCATCTCACGCGCCAGGAAGCGCAACGACAGTCGACCCGACTGATCCGGAAGCTCCAGGCGCGCTTCGGAGCCGGGCTCCTGGCCTCGGGAGACGTGAAGGCCGCATTGCGGGCGTTCGATGGCGCGGAGAGTCTCGGAGGATGGCAGCCGGATCTCTACCGCTGGCGTGCCGAAGCGCTCCTCGCCGCGGGCGACACGGAGGCGGCCCTGATGGATCTCGCGCGACTGGAGGCGGATCCTCTGCTCTCGAGGGACTCGATCGGGTCGCTGATCGAAAGCCTTCCCCCGCGGCTGGACGGCGCGGTGGCATCCCGGCGGCCGCAGGCGGTGCGCGAGATGATCGACCGTTTGAGGGCAGAGCTTCCGACTCCAAGGTCCGTTCCGCACGGCGAGCTGGTCGACGCGAGCGGAATTGCGCGGGGGCTGGAGGATGTATTGGACAACCGGCCGGCCGTGCTCTTCTTCTGGGACCGCAGGGTACTCGATTCGGAGGCGGGGAGCGTCGTCGTCGCCGACAGGCATCTGGTCGACGCCGGTCTGCAGCTCCTGTGGGCTACGCCCGAGCCGCATTCCGAGGTCTTGCGCGCGTTCGTTCGCGGCGCCGGCCTGACCGTCATCCCATACCACGACCCGGGCGCGGCTCTGGCCGCCGAGGTCGGGGAATGGGGAGCCATGGGCTGCTATGTCATTGATCGGGCCGGAAGGATTCGCGCCCGCACGGATAACCTGATGGAGGCCGTCCGGTTGCTCGAGGTTCTCGAGATGGAGACTCGAGCCGCGGCCTGAGCGTCCGGCGGGATGCGCCCCGCCACTGTCGGATGATCGGTTGGGTCTGTCGCCTTCCTTTCGATCCGTCTTCGCTCGGCCACTCGACGCCCGGCC
>JBDHFS010000059.1:0-13761 GCA_039590285.1 Gemmatimonadota bacterium | reverse complement strand
ACCCGCCGAGCTCGCGGACGTGAACAGGTACTGCTGCCCCGTGATCCGAGTGTCGAGAGCCCCCTGAAAAGCCTCCGTGTCAGCCATGAGCTGGACGGCGGCGGCCGAGTCTCCCGGCGTCAGCGTTCCCCCGCTGATGAGGGACTGAAGCTGAGACTGCGCCGCATCCAGCTGACTGAAGAAGCTCACCGGATCGGCGAGAGCCGTCTCGGCTCTGAGAATGTTGGCCGATGTGGAATCGAAGGCGAACCCCGTCTCCACCTCCGACTTTACGATGGGAGCCAGCACCTCGATGGCGGCGAAACCTCCCACGCCGAACTGGATGCCGAGAGGGATCCGTCGCTCGAACACCTCGATCGTGGCGAAGTCGAGGCTCCCCAGCGAAAGGTCATCTTCCGTCAGGGACTGAAACCCGAGGGCCTCGGCATCACGGTTGACGATGGCCAACAGCGGCTCCACTCCCGGGAACAGCCTCGCCGCCACGCTTCCGTCATGGTCAGAGAACAGCGGTTCGCGCCGTCCATCCTCGACCACCGGGCTGCCTTCCGCTAACTGCTCGTTCCAGCTGACGAACTCCGGTGCGATCTCGACCCATAGCTCTCCCGACTGGGGGATGCGGGCGTCCCGGTCGCGGACCTGCCCGGACGCTCCGGGCGGGCTGCACACCAGAATGAGAACGCCAAGCGCCGTCCATCGGGCCAGCACGCGCGTCGCCGACGGAGGTCCACTCCGGGCCATGCCGGTCTCCAGTCTCGTGGGAGAATGGCCGCTGCTCGCGGCGGGTAACGGCCGCAGTATAGGCGCGCTCCGCTGAGCAGCACAAGCGATCGATCGGTCTGGCCACGCCCTTCGGAAGCCGCTACTTTCTGCGCCCCGGAACTCGGAGACGTTCCGATTCGGCGCCGTGGCCGAGTGGCTAGGCAGGGGCCTGCAAAGCCCCCTACTCCGGTTCGAATCCGGACGGCGCCTCTTCGCCCCCCCCGACCCCCGGAGTCGCGCGACGGCTGATGATACTTCCGAGCCCCATTCTCGGTGACCCGCAGGGCCCCTCGACGGCAACGCGGCTTCAGGCGGTCGTGGCATGGGTCTGAATTCCGCGGTTCCTCGTCGGTACCTCACGCTGGATTCCGTACTGCTCGTGCTCCTCGTGATGGTTCCCGTCGCGCTCGGTATGAAATGGGTGCTCGGCATGTCGGGGACGCCGGTGTTCATCGCCAGCGCCATCTCGATCATCCCGCTCGCCGGCTACATGGGGCGTGCGACGGAGGAGCTTGCCGAGCACGTGGGTGCGGGCTGGGGGGGCTTTCTCAACGCGACGTTCGGTAACGCGGCCGAGCTGATCATCGCGATCGTTGCTTTGAAGGCGGGCCTGATGGGCGTCGTGAAAGCGTCCATCACGGGCTCGATCATCGGCAACGTCCTGCTCGTGCTCGGTCTGAGTGTGCTCGTGGGAGGACTGCGTCGCCCGATACAACGGTTCAACCGCACGGCCGCGAGCCTCGGCGCCACGATGCTCGTGCTCGCATCGATCGGTCTGGTCATCCCCGCGATCTTCCACCAGATCGTGGGCCAGGGGGCAACCGGACTGGAGCGCGGCTTGAGTCTGGACATTTCCATCGTCCTGATGGCGACGTACCTGCTGGGTCTCCTGTTCAGCTTCAAGACGCACTCTTATCTGTATCTGGGCACCGGCGCCGGGATGGACAGCGAGGAGCCGCCCGCGGAGGAGGCGCCTGGTGGTCGGGCGGGCAGGGCGCTGACGCTCCTTCTGATCTCGGCAGGGGCCGTCGGGCTCATGTCGGAGCTCATGGTGGGTGCGCTGGAAGACGCCGCGCACGATCTGGGGATGAGCCAGGTGTTCGTCGGTGTGATACTGGTCGCGCTGGTCGGCAACGCCGCCGAGCACTCGACCGCTGTTCTCATGGCCGCCAAGAACAAGATGGACCTGTCCGTGAACATCGCGGTCGGGTCGTCGATCCAGATCGCGATGTTCGTGGCGCCCCTGCTCGTTTTCCTGAGCTATGTGATCGGACCGGCTCCCATGGACCTCCACTTCACGTCCCTCGAGGTTGTTTCGGTCGTGCTGTCGGTGGGGATCATGGCCCTGGTCTCGTTAGACGGGGAGTCACATTGGATGGAGGGAATCCAGCTGATCGCGGTTTACCTGATGCTGGGTCTGGCGTTCTACTTCCTCCCTGCCTGACCAGCCGCAGGTCGCCCGGGGCAACCCGAGGGCGTAACTCAGGGTCTAACGGAGCGAACGGCTGGCGCGCTTCGCCCCAGCGTCGGCCCCGGGAGAGGTGTTTTGATGGTGGCGTCGGCCTTCCGAGTACCCCGAAGAATAGGCGCCCCAGGGTGTATACCATACAGCGGCATCAACAACTTAAACCGGACGCGCTTCCATGAAGTCTCGATACCTCGTCACGATCATCGTACTGGCGATCGCCGCCGCGGGTCTGGGCGGAATCTACGTACGCCTCAAGCAGAACGACGAAGAGACCGCGCAGGAGGACGAGAGCACGACGGTTGATTCGGCGCGTGCGGCGGCCCGCACGACGGCGGCGTCTTCGGCGTTCGCCACGGGGGTGGCCGTGCCGGTCGAGGGAGCGGCCGTCGAGCGTGGCACATTCGTTCTGTGGGTAAATGCCGAGGGTCAGGCGGCCGCGCTGCGGGAAGCGCCGCTGCACGCCGAGGTCTCGGGCCCCGTGATCGAAGTCCCGGTGCGGGAGGGCGAGTTCGTGTCGGCGGGCGACGTGATCGCGCGAATCGATCCGATGGAATACGACATCAATCTAAAGGAAGCCCAGGGCGCGCTCGAGCAGGCACAGGCGCAGTATCAGGACCTGACCCTCGGCGACGAACAGATCACCGATTCGGAGCTTCTGGTGGAGCGGCAGAGACAGGCCCGTATCCGAAGCGGAGTCGTGGGAGCCGAAGCCCGGCTCGAGAAGGCGGAGTACGATCTCGAGAAGACGTTCGTCCGGGCGCCATACGCCGGCCGCGTGGCCAACCTCGTGGTCGACGTCGGCACGCGACTGTCCGTCAACGACTCCATCGTCACCGTGGTGGACCTCTCCAGCGTTGACGTCGACGTTCAGGTCCTCGAGAGCGAAATGGCGGCGCTGGAGGTGGGACGGGACGCGACGGTGGAGTTCACGGCGTTCCCCGGGGAGGAAGTACGGGCCGCGGTCGTGACCGTCAACCCGGTCGTGGATCCGGTGAGTCACGTCGGCCGCGCCACGGTCAGGCTTCGCAACCCGGGCGCCCGCATCCTTCCCGGCATGCACGCCTCGGTACACATCGCGGGACGGCTGTACGAGGATCGGGTATCCGTCCCGAAGGAGGCCGTCGTGGAGCGAAGCCGCCGCGAGGTGGTGTTCGTGTTCGAGCCCGAATCGGAGGGATCCGATACGGGTCGGGCCAAATGGCGCTACGTCACGACGGGTCTAGAGAACGAGTACGCCGTGGAGGTCGTCGAATCCGAGGACACGGACATGGTGGCCGAAGGCGAGATCGTGCTCGTCGGCGGCCATACTACTCTCACGCATGACGCCATGGTGCGTCTCGCGGAGTCCGCGGCCACGGGAGGAGGCGCGCCGTGAGCCGGCCGGGGCTCACGGAGTCCGCGACCGTACTGCTGGTCGCGGTTGTGCTGAACGCTACGCCTTTGAGCGCTCAGGAGACGGTTACGCTGGAGTCGGCCTTACGGACCGCCCTGGTCCAGAACCCCAACATCGAGACGGCGGCGGCGGCCGCGGCCGCGGCGACCTCGTCGCGGTGGGCTGACTGGGGGGCGTTTCTTCCCACTGCCAGCCTGCGTGGCTCGCTGTCGGAGACCGACTTCACGACGGTCACTTTTCTGGACCCGACCGGCGTTTCGCAGGAGCTCGAGGACCCGATCACGTCGACTCGGAAGAACAGCTCGGCTTCTCTGTCCTTTGGGTTGGGAATCCTCAACCCGGAGCGGATCGGCAACGTCAAGGCGGGTGCCGCGCGGGAGAACGCCGCCGACTTCCGCCTGACTGCCGCGGAACGGGTGGTCATCCGGGACGTGAAGCGTTCCTACTTCGAGGCATTGAAGCAGACGCAGCTGTTGGAGGTCTCCGAGCGTCAACTGGATGCGCGCCGCCAGGACGTTCAGGTGACGCAGCAACGATACCGGATCGCGGCGGCCTCGCGCAGCGACTTGCTGGGCGCGGAGATGGACCTGAGCGATGCCGAGCTGCGCGTACTGGACTCGGAGGATGCTCTTTCACAGGCCCTGCGCCAGCTTCAGGTGACCCTGGGCACGACGGTCACGGACACCGATCCTGGCACCATCGATTTGGTGGACGTGGACCGGGTACCGGACGCCGCGCCGCTGAACGCCGAGGTACTGGTCTCCAACGCGCTGACCGCCAATCCCAACCTGCTGGCGCTGCGGATGGACGAGAAGGCGGCGGCGGCCGACCTGTGGTCCGCCCGGTCCACGTATCTTCCGCGGATCGACATCGGGTACTCGTTTGGCCGGACCAAGGACATCGGCCCCGATGAGAGCCTGATCGACTTCACGCCGGCCAACACATCCCAGGGATTCGCGATCACCGGCTCGTGGGACCTCCTGTCGGGTTTCACGCGCAAGCGCCAGACGGCGCAAGCCGACCAGCTCAAGCGCCAAGCGATGGCCGGTCTCTTAGAACAACAACTCCTGATCGAGAAGGACGTGCGTGACCTGGTGAAGGAGCTCAAGCGGCGCAGCCAGAGGCTCGAGATCCTCGAGCGGAACGTGCAGCTGGCCGGTGAGCGGTTCGAGCTGGCCCGCGAGCAGTACCGGCTCGGCAGCATCCCGTACTTCAATCTTCAGCAGGCGATCGACCGGCTCACGTTGTCCGAGCAGTCCCTGTTCCGGGAGCGCTACGACTACTTGATCGGATGGGCCAATCTCGAGGAGAAGGTCGGCGGCGATCTTGGAGGGACCTGATGGCCCTCTCCGATCTGTCCATTCGACGACCCGTAGCCACCACCATGCTGTATCTGGCCATCGGCGTGTTGGGTGCAGTGTCGTTCGCGCGCCTTCCCATCGACCTGCTTCCCGACGTCTCGTTTCCAACGCTCTCGGTGTGGACGACGTACCCGGACGCCGGACCCGCGGAGGTAGAGCGATTCGTCACTGAGTACATCGAGGCCACGGTCAGTCGGGTGCCTGGAGTGCGGTCCGTCGACTCGCGATCCAGGGAGGGACAGTCACTGGTGCGATTGCAGTTCCACTGGGGCACGGACATGGAGTTCGCGATGCTCCACGTCCGGGAGCGACTGGACAACCTGGTGGGCGCACTCCCCGAGAGCGCCGAGCGACCGGTGATCCTGACCTCGGATCCGACGAACGACCCGATCATCTCGCTGGCCATTACCGGCGCCAACCTCGCTGAGCTGCGGGACCTGTCGGACGCCGTGTTCAAACGACGGCTGGAGCAGCTTGACGGAGTCGCCATGGCGGCCATCACGGGCGGTCCTGAGCGCGAGATCCAGGTCGAGGTCGACGCCGGGCGTCTGTCCGTCAACGGAGTGAGCATCGCTCAGGTCACCGAAGCGCTGGATCGGGCCAACTACAGCGCCCCCGGCGGCAGCATCCGCCGCGGGCGCTTTCGCTACAGCCTTCGAACGCTCGGTGAATTCCAGAGCGTCGAGGAGCTCGAGGACGTGGTCGTGGCGCGGCCGCAGGGTGGTGGTGTGGTTCGCCTGCGCGACGTGGCGCTGATCTACGAGGGTGAAGCGGAGCGCGAGACCGTGGCCCGGTTCAACGGCGAGCCTGCCATCGGCCTGCTCGTCTACAAGGAGTCCGGCTCCAACACGGTGCGCGTGGCCGACCAGGTGAGCGAGGTGCTCGGTCAGCTCCGGCAGGAATTCCCGGAAGTCAGCATCGAAGTCGCGGCCAGCCAGGCGACGTTCATCTCGGATGCAATCTCGAACGTGGTGCAGGCTCTCCTGCTCGGTGGCGTACTGGCCTTCCTCGTGCTGTTCCTGTTCCTCCGGGACCCCCGGTATCCGGTGGCCATTGGCCTGGCCATTCCGATCTCCGTGATGGCGGCGTTCGCCCTGTGCTACCTCGCCGATGTGAGCCTTAACGTCATGTCGCTGGGCGGCCTCGCACTCGGGGTCGGGATGCTGGTCGACAACTCGATCGTGGTGCTGGAGAACGTGTTCCGCCATCGCGAAGAGGAGGGAAGGGAGGCAGCCGAGTCGGCTTCCATCGGAGCGAAGGAAGTGGCCGGGGCCATCACGGCGTCCACACTGACCACGATCGCCGTGTTCGGACCCGTGCTGTACGTGAAGGGCGTGGCCGGTGCCCTGTTCACGGATTTGAGCCTCGCCGTCGCCTTCTCGCTGATGGCCTCGCTCCTCGTGGCCCTGACCCTTCTTCCTGTGATGGCGGCTCGCGTCGGACGGGCCCCCACCGACGGCACGCGTGGGCCGATGGACCATTCGGGGCCGGCGCCCGGCGGCCGGCTTCCCATGCGGATCGCGCGCGGGCTGGGGCATGCTGTGAGGAGGATCCTGGTCTTCGTGCGCGACTCTGTCCGCCTTACCTTTGCCGACCTTTTCGGGGCCATCGGCCGCCTGACCGCCCGGATCTTCCGCCCGCTTCTGGCTGGCTTCGATCGCGCCTTCGCGACTTTCGCCGAGCGCTACGAGCGATCGCTCGGGTGGTCACTCGAGCACCGTGGAACGATCATCGCCGTGGCGTTCGGAGGGCTCGCTCTTGCCGTGGCGGGCGGGAGTTTCCTGCCGCGCGGACTGATGCCGGAAGTGGACGAGGGTGCCTTCCGGGTCGAGCTGAACCTCGCCGTGGGAACGCCTCTCGAAGTCACGGCCGTCGTCGCGGAGCGACTCGAGACGGCTCTCCGGCAGACGGAGGGAGTGGAGGCCGTGTTCAGCCGGGTGGGCCGAGCTCGGGAGGCCGAGCTCGCCACACGGGAGCTGACGGGCCTCAACAACGCGGCGCTCGATGTTCGACTCACCCCCGGTCGGAGGGTGACCGATGTGGTCGGTGATTTCCGCGAGGTCGTGATGGAAAGCGGCATCGACCCGAGGGCAGTGTCCATCGAGACTGGCCGCGCCACGTCCCTCGGCCGCGCACTCGGCGTGGGGGAGGCGGACCTGGCCGTGAGAGTCAGGGGCCAGGAGCTCGATAGCCTGATGGTGGTGGCCGACGAGGTTCTGGGAAGGATACAGGGCCTTCCTCAGATCTCCGACGCCCGCATCGACATCCAGCTTACGCAACCGGAGCTCGAGATAGAGGTCGACCGCGCAGCGGCGGCGCGCTACGGCCTGTCGGTCATGCAGGTGGCCGATGCCATCGAAGCATACCTGCGTGGTGTGGAGACGGACCGCCCGTACACGGAATTCTCCGAGAAGATAGACATTCGGGTCCGCCTGCCGGCGGTGGAAAGGCAACAGCTCGGTGATGTGATGTCACTCACGCTCGAAGGAGTCCCGATCCGCGAGCTCATCACCGTCCGCCAGGGGTACGGTCCGGTGGAGATCCGTCGCACGGAGCAGAACCGCACGGTACAGGTCCTGGCGGACGTGAGCGGAGGCATCGCTTCCGCGGTGATCGCGGTGGAGGACGCGGTTCAGGGCGTCCGCCTGCCGCCCCTCACAGCCATGCAGGTCGGAGGGGAGAACGAGGAGATGCGGGAGAGTTTCCGCTCGCTCCTGTTCGCTTTCGGCCTTGCCCTGTTCCTCGTCTTCCTGATTATGGCGGCCAAGTTCGAGTCGCTGATTCAACCCCTCGTCGTCCTCGTCTCGGTCCCCCTGGCGGCCATCGGGGCCGTGGTGGCGCTCATGCTGGCGCGGGACGGAATCAACGCAATGAGCGGAATCGGCCTCGTGATTCTGATCGGAATCGTGGTGAACGACGCCATCATCAAGGTGGACTTCATCAATCAGAAGAGGGCGGAGGGGAGCACGAAGCGCCGTGCGATCCTGGAGGCGGGCCGGCTACGGCTACGGCCGATTCTGATGACCACGATCACGACCGTGTTCGGTCTGTTTCCGATGGCGCTCGGTTGGGGCGCCGGAGCCGACCTGAGGGCGCCGCTGGCCATAGCCGTGATCGGCGGCCTCATCTCGGCCACGTTCCTGACGCTCATAGTCGTACCCGTCGTGTACTCACTGGTCGTCTCACCCGGCGTGTCGGTCAAATCGGGAGCGCAGACCGGCCCGGACGGTACGAAGGACAGGCTCTCGTTCGCGGACCCGGCGCTTGGTCCCGCGTTGACGGACCGATGAGTTCACGAGGTGAGGTTGTCGTGGCCCGCGCGCGGGCGGGCTGACTGAAGGGAGGTTGCGGGTGATCGATCTGTCCATCAAACGACCGGTGGCGACGGCGGCGATCTATGTCGCGCTCGTCGCACTCGGGGCGTACAGCTTCCGGCTCATCCCCGTGGAGCTGCTCCCGGACGTGGATTACCCGCGGCTCACGGTAAACGCCACGTGGGGCGGTGCGTCGCCGGAGGCGATGGAGGCCTTCGTAACCGCTCCGCTGGAATCGGCGGCTCAGCAAGTCAAGGGTGTGCGCAAGATCACGTCGACGTCGCGTGCCGACCCACGCGGAACCGGCTCCAGTTCCGAGATCGACATCGAGTTCGATCGAAACGTCAGGATGGATTTCGCTCAGCTGGACCTGAGCGAGCGATTCGGGGCGCTCCGCGAGGAGCTGCCGCCGGGAGTCTATCCCCAGATCGAGCCTTACGTCCCCAGCGAGTTCTCGGAGGAAGAGCAGCGGTTCCTCAGCTATCAGCTTCACGGCCCGTACACGTTCAGCCGGCTCGCCGAAGTGGCGGAGGAGGATGTCGAGCCGGTCATATCCGGGGTGGATGGCGTCGCGGATGTCGCGATCTGGGGAGATGAGGAACGAGAGGTCGCGATCGAGCTGGACCGCGCCAAGATGGAGGCTCTGGATCTACGGCCGGAGCAGGTCGAGCAGCGGATCAGGGACCTGTCCACGCTACGGGCGCCCGGATCGCTGGTTCTGGAGGGCCAGCAGGTGGCGCTGGCGGTGCGCACCCGGGTGCGTCGCGTATCGGAGATCGAAGACCTCATCATCCTGCAGCGGCCCGAAGGACCGATCAGAATCCGTGACGTGGGCACGGTCCGCGAGCAGACGGCGGACCCGTACGGCTATTTCCGGATCAACGGCCAGCCGACGATCTCGATCTTCGTCACGCGCGAGTCGGGAACGAACGCCGTGCGCGTGGCTGACGCCGTCAAGGCATCGATCGGCCCCGCGGAGGAGAAGCTGCCGCCCGGCGTGGCGCTCGAGCTGGACATCGACCAGAGCGAGGAGATCGAGAAGCAGCTTACCGACCTGAAGCTGCGGGCCATCGCCGCCGCGATCGTCATCTTCGTGGTGCTCACGCTCTTCCTGCAATCGATGGCGGCGGTCCTCGTCGTGTTCGCGACGATCGGCTTCAGCGTTCTGATCGCCGTCAACATGCTGTACATCGGCGGCTTCTCGCTGAACGTGCTCACGCTGGCCGGGCTGGCCTGGGGATTCGGGCTGATCGTGGACAACGGGATCGTGGTGCTCGAGAACGTGGAGCGTCACTCACACCTCGGCAAGACAGCGCATCGGGCGGCCCTCGATGGTGCCCGGCAAGTGGTGCTGCCGGTGATCGCGGCCACGGCCACGACCGCCATCGTGCTGGTTCCGTTCCTGTTTCTGCAGGGCGAGCTGCGCATCTACTATCTCCCGCTCGCCTTCGCCGTGGCCTTTTCGATCGTGGCCAGTCTGTTCGTCGCGTTCACCTTTGTTCCCACGATGGCGGGCAGGATTCACCACTGGCGCGCCAGGGTGTACGGCGTGCCAGGCCCCAACGGAAAGAACGGCGGAGCCGCCCGGGTGGAGTCCGGGGGCGCAGCGGACGCCTCGGGCCCCCGAGACGGGCGGAAGCCGGGGGCACGCGCCCCATTCTACATCCGGACGTACAGGGCAGTCCTGGGATTCGCGCTGGATCACCCGATGATCGTAGTAGCCGTGTGCCTCGCGGCTCTGGGGGGCAGCTGGTGGCTGTTCGACAAGCACGTCACGCGAGGCATCCGCTGGTCCGCTTTCTGGGGGCAGGATACTTACATCACGGTACGGATCACTTTTCCCCGGGGGGCCGGCCTGGAGCGCACGGACGAGATGGCGAGAGCGTTCGAAGCGAAGATCGCGACCATTCCCGAGGTGGAGCGGTACGAGACGTGGGTACAGCCGCAGTACTCCACGATCCGGGTGACCTTCCCTGAAGAGCTCGAGACGACGCAGGTGCCGGTGGCCATCAAGGAACAGATGGTCGCCTACAGCTACCAGTTCTCGGGGGCCGAAGTGCGGGTGTACGGCTACGGCCCATCGTTCTACGGTGGAGGAAGCAGCCCCCCCAACTACTCGCTCAAGATCCTGGGCTACAACTACCTGCAGGTTCAGGATATCGCCGACGACCTGGCCGAGCGACTGAAGCGATTCAGCCGCATCCAGGACGTGGACCCCAACGCCAGCGGCCGCTGGTACGAGCGGGACAAGGAGTTCGAGTACTATCTCGCCGTGGATCGGGACGCGCTCGGGGCGCACGATCTCACGGTGGAAGACCTGTTGCGCTTCGTGTCCACCAACCTCCCGAGCGATCGGCCACGCACGCAGGTGCTGCGCGTGGGGGCCGAAGAGCTTCCCTTCGCCGTGAAGCTGGCCGGGTATCGCGAGTTCGACATCGTCGACATGCGTCAGCTCAGGATACCGTCCCCGAGCGGCAGGGAAGTGCGCCTGGCGGATGTGGCCCAGGTGCAGCGGCGCGATGTACTCTCTCGAATCCTGCGGGAGGATCAGCAGTACCAGCGCACGGTGGCGTGGGAATTCCGCGGACCTCGGAAGCTCGGTGACCTGATCCGGGATGCTGTCGTGGAGGCTACGACGCTGCCGCCGGGCTACAAGATCGAGGAGGACGACACCTGGAGATGGTCCGATGAAGAGAAGACCCAGGTCTATCTGGCGATCATCTTCTCCGTGCTTCTCATATACATGGTGACGGCGGCCCTGTTCGAGTCGCTGGCGGCACCGTTCGTGGTGTTGCTGACGCTGCCCCTGGCTCTCATCGGGGTGTTCCTGATCTTCTTCTATACGGACGCCACGTTCACGCGAACCGCTTACATCGGCACCATCATGATGGGCGGAATCGTCGTCAACAACGCGATCCTCATCGTGTATCACATCGGCGAGCTGCGGCAATCCATGCCCACTCGCGAGGCCATCCTGCAGGGTACACTGGAGCGAGTGCGCCCCATCCTGATGACCACATTCACCACGGTCTTCGGGCTCTTGCCTCTCGTGCTGTTCGCGACCTCGCAGGACGAAAACATCTGGAACTCCTTGGCCCTTGCTACGATAGGTGGCCTCATATCGAGTACTTTATTCGTGCTCGTGGCAATCCCGGTGGCGTACCGCCACCTGGTGGCACGGAGGGCCTGAAACCGCAGATCGGGGGCGCAATGCGTGAAGGTTCGATCCCGGGTCGTATCCGGCCCGGGCGACGGCTCTCATCAATACTCAAAGCGGTCCTCTCCTGTCTCGCGGTCGTGGACGTGGCTTCCTGTGATGCTGGCGCCTCGGCAGACGACAGGGGGACCGAGGCGGAGGCTTTCTCAGTCCGGGATTCAGCCGGCATCGAGGTGGTCACCAATACCGGCTTTGGCTGGAGCGAGGAGACGGCGTGGCGCCTGGAACCCGACCTCCAGGTGGGCGAGCTCGATGGCCCGCTGGCCTTCGGCAGGATCTCCTGGGTCGCTCCGGGTCCTGACGACCGGATGTTCGTGCTGGACGCACAGTCGCACTTCGTTCACGTGTTCGACTCTGCCGGGAGGTCCGTCGGGCGCTTCGGGGCCGAGGGTGACGGACCCGGTGAGTTCCGCAGGCCATCGGCCGTCATGCCTGTCTCGGATGGACGGATCGCAGTATCGCAAGGATTCCCTCCTCTGCTACACTGGCTGACGTCGGACGGCGAGCACCTGGGCTCCACTCGCCTCCCCGGCGCTCGTGACGAGGCCGGGGCACGCTCGGCAGGGGCGTTCGGGTTGTGGCAGGTCGCGACCTCCGGCCAGGTGTTCGTTCAGGTCCAGGTCATCGATCCGGGAGCCGACGACGATGAGATGCCGACGGTTCTGCTCGAGGTGGAATCAGACGGCGATTATCCCCCGGACACGATCTCGACGTGGACCTGGCACGCGGGCATCGGCGACGAGCCGATTCGCGTTTTCGAACCGGTCCCCACCTGGATGCCGCGCTCCGACGGATCCGTTCTCCTTTCCCACGGCGCGCCCTACGAGATCGAGGAACGGTCTTCTGAAGGTGGGCTGCGACGGATCATCCGGCGTCGAGTCACGCCGGTACCCGTAACGCAGGTCCACAGAGACCGCTCCCTCGCCGACATGCGTGAGAACATGGAGGACGGAGGCGCTCCGCCGGAGATCGTCGACGATATGCTGGAGCGTGCCGAGTTCCAGCCCACCGTTCCGGATGTACTACGGGTGTGGGTGTCAGAAGGCGACGGACGGCTGTGGATCGGCGTGCATGACGCAGGGCTGCTCGAGGAGACCGAACCCTCAACTCCAGACTCGTGGACGAACGCGTGGGACGTCTTCGAGCGTGACGGCCGTTACCTCGGTCGGGTGCCGGTGCCGGAAGGCTTCAGTTTGCGGGTGGTGACCGAAGACGCGCTGTACGGGGTCTGGGAGGACGAGCTGGAAGTGCCGTTTGCGAGGCGATACCGGGTAGTAAGACCCGGCGCGTGAGTAGCGAACAACGCTGGGTTAGGCCCCTAGCGAAAGGGGCGAGCGCCTCGTCGGCGCATCGCCCCTTCGTACACGGTCAGGCGGACAGAGGACCTCCAGAAGGAGGATCAGCTACCCCTGGTCGGGGCGCCCCTGCTCCGCCTGAGGCGCTTGAGTCGGGCCGGCGCGGCGACTCATCTGCAGCCAACCCTCGCGCTGGGCTTTGCAGCTCACCCAGTAGTCCGGGCGGAGCTCCATGCCAAAGGAGAAGCTGTCGACCGGGACATCGCCGACCGTGACGATGTTCTTCCATTGATACTGCTGGCCGCCCATCACGAGCTGACCCTGGTTTCTCTTGGCCTCTATCTGTAGGACGACGCTGATGTCCATCGCGTCCTTGGTCACGTGCCGAACACCGGCAGGGAGCTGTCCGATGGGCGTCCACGTTCCTTGATAGTTGGCCACCGTCATGTCCTGCGCCTGGGCCTCCGGCGTCCAGATGAACATCAGGGCCAGAGCTGCCGCAACAACGAACTTCTTCATCGAGGTCCTCCGCGTGAGGTCGTCCCGGGTGCCGATCCGAACACCGTAAGAATCACTGCTGCGACGTTAGCGGACAAGCGCTCGGTCTGCAAGGCGCTCAGGATACGTCCGCATCCTGCTTCGATACGAGCTCCGGCCTCATACCGGTTGCGGAGGCGAAGGCGCATCGTAGGTTGCACCCTCGAATCGAAGCCGGAGTGGCGGAACTGGCAGACGCGCCGGACTCAAAAGCGCGAAACCAGCCGGCCGGCCAACAGCGACTTTCCGCCATCAATCGCTGAACGCAGCGGAAGTCCGCCACCTCTCTCGGCACATTAGCGAACAGTCGATTCCTCGATTCGCTGTCCCACCGGGTGAGAACTCGCCCACAAACTCGCCCACCTCTCTGAACGCGACTCGTTTTCAAGATTCAACCGAGGTCCGCCTGTTTGTGCT
>JBDHFS010000058.1:0-13976 GCA_039590285.1 Gemmatimonadota bacterium | reverse complement strand
CGCCGGACGCAGGCGCATGGCTGATGGATGCCGCGGGAGGTCCCCGGGGGGGACCAGGACTCCCGAGGAAGGAGTGACGCCGGAGCTCAGCCCCCGGCGGCCGCCAGGCGGTTGGCTGTCACCCGGGCCGGGCGCGCGTCCGGCCCGAGGTGCGCGACCACGGTCGCGTGACCCTCGCGAAGAAGCCGCATGCCTTCGTTCTGCCTTCCCTGGGCAACGAGCGCCGCCCCGAGAAGGCTGTTCACGTCGCCGACACGCCAGTGCGTGGCGGGCAGCTCCTCGTAGTTCCGGAGAGCGCGCAGCAGGACCTGTTCCGCACGGGCCGGATCGGCCGCGGCCAGATGCGCCGCGCCGAGCGGCTGAAGCGCCCTGCCGAGAGCGGCATGAGGCTCCCGGAATATCTCGCTCCGGATGGCGATCACGTCCTCGAGCGTGGCCACGGTCTCCGCCCCGCGCCTCTGCGCCAGGCGCAGGTGCGCCTGATCCGTGCGCACCGTCTGCGTGTAACGGTGGCCGGATCTCAGCTTCTCGGCCGCGAGGGCCAGCGCCTCTTCGAACAGCCGATCCGCCTCGTCCAGATCACCGCGGGCCAGGGCGACGTTGGCCAGCCCATCCAGGGTCAGGATGGAGTACACGCTGGTCCGGCCCGAGCCCTCCAGGGCCTCGCGGTAGCGGGCCGCCGCCTCGTCCAGCCGACCGCTCATCCAGTAAGGGTCCCCGGAGCGGGCGATCGCCATGATGAAGTTGGGGTTGTCCGCCTCGAGCTGGGTCCGCTCCACGGCAATCGAGGAGTCCGCCGCCGCTGCCGCCTCTTCGTACCGCCCCAGGTGGAACAGTACCGTGCCCCGGCGGTCTCTCACGCTGAGCGTGGTAGAGTGGTCGGGGCCCAGCGACTCACTGGCCCGGGTCAAGGCGTCGCGCAGGACTCGCTCCGCCTCCGCGTAACGACCCGTCGACCTCAGCGCGACTCCCCACTCGCTCAACGCTTCGATGACGTCCGGATGCCCCCGGTCGAACAGAGCCTGGCGCATCGCCACGGCCGAGGCGGCGAGCTCCTCGGCCTCGTACGGCTGGCTTCTGAGACGCCGGATCATGGCGATGTTGATCAGGGCCTCGGCCGCCATCGGGTGCGGTCGCATCGTGGCCGTGTCGAAGCGGGCCAGGGCACGCTCGAACACGGCCTCGGCCTCATCGAATCGACCCATGTCGTGGTGCGAAGTGGCCAGGCCGAACAGCGTCGACGCCGCGTCCGGATGCTCGTCGCCGAGCAGCTCACGCTGAGTGTGCAGCGCTTCCTCGAACAGCCGGGCCGCCTCCTCGTGCCGCCCTCCGGCCCGCAGCTGCCAGGCGAGGTTCGACTGCGCCCGCGCCAGTATGGAATCCGGTTCGGATACGGCCTCCGTCCGGAGGTCGATGGCCGTCTGAAGGTGCTCGACGGCCTCCTCCCTGAGGCCCTGCTCGGCGAGGAGCTGACCGACCTGCGCGTAGCTCTCCGACACCTCGGGGTCACGCGAATCCAGTTGCTCGAGCCGGAGGTCGAGCGATCGCCGCGCGAGCTCCTCGGCCCGGACCAGGAGGCCGATGTTGGAGTACACCACGGCCACTTCGGCCAGCAGGGCTGCCTGCATCACGGGCTCGTCGCCGAACTCCCTTTCGATTCGCTCCGCGCCTCTGTCCAGGATGACCCTGGCCGTAATCGTATCGCCCTGGGTCTCCGTGGGGTCGGACAGGCGGAACAGCCCCATCATCACGTCGGCCTGGGCCGCGGCGAGCTCCGCCTGCCGGGTGGCCCGCCGCGCCTGGGTGAGCGCTGCCACGGTGCCACCCATCAGAGACAGCATGACGACCACGGCCGCCCCCACCGATACTTTGTTGCGCGACACGTACTTGCGGAGGCGGTACCCGGCCGAGTCGGCCCGGGCCTCGATCGGCCGGCCCCCGAGGTGGCGCTCAAGGTCCTCGGCCAGGCGGGCCGCGGATCCGTAGCGGCGCTCGGGTTCCTTGCGCAGCGCGGTCCGCACGATGCGGTCGAGATCACCGCGCAGCTGTCGCCGCAGCCTCTGGCGACTCTCGCGAGCCGCCAGGCGGTCGGCGTCCACTTCGACCGGCACGTAGAAGCCGGCCCCGGAAGGCGGTTCGGCGGCGCGGCCTTCCGTGCTCTCGGCGTCGGCCCGTCCGTCGCGTGGCCGACGGGCTGGTGCGGGCTCCGCGACCTCGCTCGGAACCGGCGGCGGATCCTGCACGATGATTCGAGCCCACTCCGCGGGCGCACTCCCGGCCAGCCGGAACGGACGCCTTCCGGTGAGAAGCTCGAACAGGACCACGCCCAGCCCGTACACGTCTGTCGCCGTCGTGATGTGCTCCCCCAGCACCTGTTCCGGGGCCGCGTACTCCGGCGTCATCAGGTGCAGGCCGGTGCGCGTCTCCGGCGCTTCTCCCCCGACCATCGACGGGTCGAGGATCTTCGCGATGCCGAAGTCCAGGAGCTTCACCTCGCCGTCGTTGGTGACGAGGATGTTGGACGGCTTGAGGTCGCGGTGGACCACAAGGCTGCGGTGTGCATGGTGCACGGCCCGCGCCGCCGTGCAGAACAGGCGGATGCGCTCCGTGACGTCCAGCCCGTTCACCCGGCAGTACTCGTCGATCGGCAACCCGTGCACGTACTCCATCACCAGGTACGGGCGGCTGTCGGTCATCACGCCGCCGTCGTACAGCCGGGCGATGTTGGGATGATCGAGGGCGGCCAGGATCTGCCGCTCGGCCTCGAAGCGGGTCCGCTGGTCCGCGGAGCGGGCACCACTGCTGATGACCTTGATGGCCACGCGTCGCCAGAACTGTCCGTCGTCGCGCTCGGCGAGGAAGACGACGCCCATGCCGCCGCGGCCGAGCTCGCGAACGACCCTGTAGATGCCGATCCGCGCTGGCGCCTCCGCGGCGGGATCGGCGAGGCGATCGCCCGACGGTCCCAGGTCGGCGGGACTGTCGAGGATGCCTTCAGAGCGCTCGTGCGCCGAGAGCAGGGCCTCGAGCTCCTGCCGGAGGTCGGGGTCCTCCTCCTCAGCCCGCGAGAGAATCTCCTCTCTCGCGTCAGGGGAGGCGTCCAGAACCTCGTCGAACAGCTCGTCGAGCCGGCGGCGTCGGTCGTCGCTCACGCGCTCCCCCGCCTCACGAGACCTCGGGGCCTCCCTCACGACCGTCCGGATACATGGAGCGGTACAGCCAGGCCCGGGCCTTCACCCACTCCCGGCGCACGGTGCGGTCCGAGACGCCGAGCACCTCGGCGATCTCCTTCTCCTCCATACCGGCGAAGAACCTGAACTCGACGACCTGTCTCTGACGCGGATCCAGCTGCTCCAGCGCCTCGTCCAGGGCGATCAGCTCGTCGGGACGGAATTCCACGGGGTTCCCGGCGTCGGTGAGCGTGGTGCGAACCAGGTCGCCTCCCCGCTTCACGGCCTTGCGGCGGCGGGCGTGGTCGACCAGCACCTGCCTCATGGCCCGCGCCGCGATCGCGAGGAAATGCGCCCTGTCCGTGGCGGGCATGCCGCCACCGGCGAGCTTCAGGTACGCCTCGTGGACGAGCGCCGTGGCGTGAAGCGTGTGACCGGCCGCTTCCCGGTACAATTCGCGCTGCGCCATGCCTTTCAGCTCGTCGTACACGAGCGGGACCAGGCGATCGACCGCACCCGCGTCGCCCGCCCGCACTGCCTGAAGGAGCTGAGTCACCTCGCCGGTGATCTGATCCTGTTGCCCGTCCATCGTTCGTACCTGTCGCTGAGAACGCCCCCTGCGGCCATGCCGCTCGATTACCCCCACAATGTGAAGGCGTGCCTCTGCGTGACAAGTAGACGCCGAGGCGTCATCTTCCACCTGAAAGTTCACGACCAGGGGTCACGGATGTGTGGAAGTCGGTGCAGGGTCGTTTCTTGATATGTTTCTGGAGGCACACCATGTATAGTCCCCTCGGTATCGCGGGGCGGGCCGCCCGGCTTGCCCTCTCCCTGGTGACAACGCTCCCGCTGTGGCTCTCCTCTCCAGCCTCGGCGCCGGCACAGGTCGGCAGCGTGGATCTGGATACGATCCAGGCCGGCCGGTTCGACTACGGCAAGATGTGGACGTTCGAGTACGCGCCGGCGGAGTACCTCTCCGAGACGTACGACTTTGACGCCAGTCCCGAGTGGTTCGAGCGGGCGCGCCTGTCGGTGCTGCGCATCCCCGGCTGCTCCGCGTCGTTCGTGTCGCCGCACGGCCTGGTGGCGACCAACCACCACTGCGTCCGGGGTCGGGTGGCCGGCCTGAGCCGGGAGGGCGAGGATCTGCTGTCCGACGGGTTCGTAGCTCCCACCCTCGCGGAGGAGCGACCCATCCCGGCCTACTACGCGGACCAGCTGATCGCCGTTGCCGACATCTCGGACGAGGTGTTCGCCGCGACGGACGAAGCGACGGATGAGTACAGGGAGGCCATCCGCGGCACGATCTTCGAGGATGTCCGGGCGCGCCTGAAGGCCGAGCACGCCACGGGCGGCGACTCGATCTGGGTGCAGGTCATAGGCCTGTATAACGGCGGCCGTTACTCCGCTTACGTGTTCCGTCGGTTCACGGACGTGCGCCTCGTCGTGGCGGCGGAGCTCCAGATGGGCTTCTTCGGCGGCGACCCGGACAACTTCACCTATCCCCGGTACGACCTCGACTTCGCCTTCCTGCGGATCTACGAGGACGGCGAGCCGCATCAGCCGGCGCACTACTTCGGGTGGGGTGAGGGGGTCGAGCCGGGCGACGCCGTGTTCATCATCGGCAATCCGGGTCAGACGAACCGCCTCAAGACGATCGCGCAGCTCGAGTATCAGCGCGACGTGTCCGTGCCCGTGAACGTCCACAATCTCAAGACGCGACTCGATGTGCTGGCGGACTACCGCAGGGCATATCCAGAAGAGGCGCGGCAGTTGGATATTCGCAACTGGATGTTCGGGCTCTCGAACTCGCTCAAGGCGAACACCGGTCGCCTCGAAGCGCTCAACGACCCGGCGATCATGGCCCGAAAAGCTGTCGCGGAACACGAGCTGATGGCGAAGTGCACAGCCGATCCCGTTCTCGAGGACAGCTACGGCTTCCTGTTCGGCCGGCTGGAGGAGATCCAGGCGGAGAAGCGGATGTACGCCAGCTACTCGGGGGCTTTCCAGCGCATGGGCAGCACGCGTTCCGGCTCGATCACCATGGCGCGCGCCATGCGCGCCGATGCCCTGCTGGATGCCCTCGCCCGCGAAGCTTCCGAAGAGGAGCTTGCCGAGCTGAGGGAGGAGCTGGGCCGGGTCGGTGACCGACCGCCCGAACTCGAGGTCGGCTTCCTCACGGCTCGGTTCGCGGACTTCGAGCGCTACCTGGGGCCGGATCACTCGATCACGCGGGCGGCGCTTCGAGGTCTGGAGCCCGCGGTGGCCGCCCGGGCCATGCTCGAGGTCACCGTTCTGGACGACCGTGCTGCGACGAACGAGGCGATCGAGGCGGGCACGCTCGGGTTCGACGATCCGATGATGGCGCTGGTCGCGGCGATCCTCCCCGTGACCCGCGAGTATCGCCCGGCGTTCGGCGCCCTGACGAAAGAAGAGAACGAGCTCCAGGCGACGCTCGGTCGCGCGCGCTTTGACGTGTACGGCGCCTCGGTCCCGCCCGACGGCTCGTTCTCGCCCCGCATCGCCGACGGAATCGTGAAGGGTTACGAGTACAACGGAACACTGGCCCCGGCGTACACCACGTTCTACGGGCTGTACGACCGCTATTTCGCACACGGCGAGGGGGTCGGAATCGGCGAGGAGTGGGACCTTCCCGAGCGATGGAAGACCCCTCCCGAGGGGCTCGATCTGAGCACGCCCCTCAACTTCGTGTCTACCACGGACTCGTATGGCGGCAACAGCGGCTCGCCGGCCGTGACGCCGGATCTCGCGCTGGTGGGCCTCAACTTCGACCGTAACATCAACGGCCTGTCGCGCGACTTCGTCTACCTTCCCGAACAGGGCCGGAACGTGATGGTGGACGTGCGGGCCATCCGGGCCGCGCTCGAGGTCGTGTACGGCGCTCACCGGATCGTGGCCGAAACGCAGACCGGAGCTCTGTACGAGACGGATGGAGAGGCAGCGGGCGCCGGGTTGTAGGAACTCACATCGGGCGCCCAGGGTTTCGCTGAGCGGGATTCGCCGCTCACAATAGGCCGCGATTCGGATCCGGTCACAACACAAGGAGTGGATATGAAGACTATCAAGTCAGTTGCACTCGTCCTGGCGCTGAGCCTGGTCGTCGCCACGCCGGCGCTCGCACAGCGGAGTCGGTCCATGATCGGTATCTCTGCCGGTGCGACGTCGAGCGACATCGAAGGCGGACTCGTCAACACCAACTCCCGGTGGGGTTTCATCGGCGGAGTGTTCGGATCGATTCGCACGAGCCGGAACAGCGTGGTGGGCCTCGAGGTCAACTACGCGCAGAAGGGTGGCAAGGACTTCACCCGAATCGACTACATCGACATTCCGTTCCTCATCGGGGCGGTGATCCCGACCGACAACGACGACCTCAACTTCAACTTCTACACCGGGATCGGATTCGGCATCAAGGTGAGCTGCAGCGAGGATGAGGCGGGCGCGTCCTTCGTGGACTGCGACGACGTCAAGGGCACGGAGTGGAGCTGGCCTATCGGTCTCGCCTTCGCCGTGCGCAATCAGAGCGGGAAGTACTTCGGACTGGACGGCCGATACTCCCTCGGCCTGTCCGACACGTTCGAGAACGCTCCGCAGCGTAATCGCTCGTGGCAGTTCAAAGCGCTGTTCGGAATTCCAGCCGGCTGAACGTAGGCGGCCAATCCGAGAACACGAGGGGGCGGCCGACGGCCGCCCCTTTTCTCTGTCCCGGCCGTGACGAGGGCGGACCTACCTGAGGGTATCCAGCGCCCGCTCCGCCGCCGCCAGCATGGCTTCCGGCCCGACGGGCGACCCCGTAGCCTCCCGCATCCACAGGTCCGGGACGACGTTCCCGGTGAGCGCCATGCGCTCGAACTCGGGCCCCACCTCCCCCGAACGCTCGATCTGCTCCTCCACCTGCACGGCGATCATGTGTCCGATCGGGTAGTCCGGCAGGTACAGCCAGGAATGGATCATGTGTGAGTAGATGGCGAGCAGCGTCACGTCCTCGACACCGGTGATCGGGGCGTAGTACTGGTTCCACACGTCCCGCGCGATGTCGAGCGTGGCCTCCTTGAGCTCGGAGGACGTGGCGTCCGGGTGGTCGTACATCCAGTGCCACACGCGCATGTCGACCAGCGACACCGCGGCGATCTCGGCCGCGCCCCAGTAGTCGTCCAGGGCCCGCAGCGCCCTGGCCTCCACGTCGGCCGACTCGAGACCGAGCAGATCGAAGTCGCGCGCCTGGAACACGAAAGCCAGCGCCTCCGTGAACGCCGTGTTCGGCACTCCGGCAAGCGTGTAATAGTCGATCCCGTACAGCGAGATCGTCTGCTCCACGTTGTGACCCATCTCGTGGACGGCGATGTTGTAGCCCTTGTAGTCCATCCCCCCGGGTCCGACTCGTGTGCGCAGGTGCGAGTCGGCGCCCCGCATTCCCGCTCCCCATGCGTGCCCGGATCCGCGAGCCGGCTCCACCACGATACGGTCCGCCAGCGCCCGCGCGTCATCGAAGCCCCACCCGAGCGAAACGAGCATGCGGGTCATGTCTCTCTCGTACGCCGCCGGCCCCGGATATCGCGCGGACACGATCCGATCCAGCTGGCTTTCGTCGTACTCCCCACGCGCCTGAAAACCGTTGTACCAGATGTCGAACGGCTCGAGTGGTCGTCCCAGTCGTTCCTCGATGATTTGCCCCGTCTCCACCAGAAGCGGGGACGACAGCAGCTGCTCGAACATTTCCTCGACACGCTCCTCGGGGATTTCCCGGTCTTCGTCGAACCGGCGCGCGATGTGGGTCGGCGTGTTCGGCGTGTACGGATCCGCCAGGCGAGCCGCCAGATACGTATCGAACAGCATTCGATACCGAGTGTCCGGTTCGGGATCCGACGTCACTTCAAGGTTCGTCGGCGCCGGCTCCTCGGAGTCGGACACCTCCGCCCGCCGCACCTCGTTCGTGAACGGGTTCCAGTCGACGTGCGGGCTGTTCACGACGACCTCCGGAATCGACTGATCCACGATGCGCTCCATGACCCGCTGGATCATCCGCTGCTTGACCTCTCCGTCCTCGCCCGCCGCGTAGTTGGCCTTGAGCTCGTCCCTGAGATTCCAGTGGGCCAGCAGCCGCATCCCCTCCGGGAACAGGCGCCGGCCATCGTCGTCCACCAGGTGGTGCATCCAGATGTTGTACTCGGCGATGTACTGGTCCACCACCGCCCTCACGCGAGCCTGCTCGAGCGCTACATCGCCCGGAATCCGGCGCGAGAAACGCTGCGCCAGCCTCGCCTCCGCCCATCGCCGGCGGCTCCAGCTCTCGCCCTCCGTCAGCCTCTGCTCAAGGGTCGTGAGCGGGAAGTTGAGCAGGACGACGAAGCCCAGCCGGTTGCCGAACAGGTCGTCGCTCACGTGAGCGGCCGGATCGTAACCGGCGAACGCCTCGTCGAACGGATAGATGGGGCCCAGGTCCAGATCGGACTGCCGCTTGAAGGACAGGCTGATCTCCAGCATGTGTCCATCGAGCTGCTCCAGGAGCTCCTGGAATCGGGCGAACATCGAGTCCAGCGTCTCGCGATCGCCGGCGAAGTTGACGCGGACGAAGTCCTCCATTTCACCCCGCGTTCCGTCGTCAAGGCGCCAGAAGGCCGCGACCTGGGCGAGTCCGCGCCGGGCTCGTTCCCGCTGCGCCTCCCCGTGTCGCGCCACCAGCTCCTCTTCGAGGGCACCGACGGCCGCGGAGACCCACTCGAGACCATCGGGTCGCACCTGTTCGGCCGGCAGATCGTCCCCGCCGCCGCCATCTCCGCCGCCACAACCCGCCGGGAGCCAGACCAGGAGCGCCAGCATAGGCAACAGCGGATTACGATGGGACTCTTCTTGCTCTCGTGGTATGCGCATGCTTACCCTCGGTTGTGTGACCTATGTGACGGGATGAAACAGGGGATGCCTCCAGCCGATTGTCCGTCCCCGTGAGCCTGTACGATAGGCCTCACGAAGCGGCCGGCCAAGCGGCGCGACCCGGGAGGCGAAGGAGAATCGGCGTCCGCGGGCCGGCACCTCGCGCCGCCGCGATCGGGAGCTCCCTCTCCCCCCAGCGCCCGATTTCCCTCCGCGGCACGCTTTCCAGCGGCTGCGCAATGTTTTCTTCACCGGCGAAACAGGTGAGAGAGTGAGCCTGTCAGCGGGCCGCCCCCTGCTGACGTAACTAGCTACAGTCGAATCACTTGCATTTCCTGGACCGTCCGTCCGGTTCCGGTACGGGCGTTGCACGTCAATGCCGCGCGATCGATCGGGAGCGACCCTCAATTGAGAGGCAACCACCATGAGGCACCTTCGCTGGAGCATTGTACCCCTGTGTGTCGCCGCTTTCGCGGCATGTGATTCGGCGCCAGCCGGCCCGGGCGGAGCGGGCGGCGGCGCTGACCTGGCCGTGACGGCGGCGGTGCTCGGCGCCGTGCCCGTCCTCAACGACGGCAACGGCCATCTGTACGAGGCCGTCGCGGCCGACCCGACCACCGGCATCAACTGGGACGGCGCCAGAGCGGCCGCCGAAGGCATGAGCGAGGGGGGATGCCAGGGCTACCTCGTCTCGATCACGACCGAGGCGGAGAACGACTTCGTCACGTCCGATCTCGGTGAAGTGGTCCCGCTCATCGGCAACGGATACTGGATCGGCGCGCACCAGCCGACGGGAGACGGGACTGAGGATCCCGGTGTGGGCTGGGAGTGGGTTTCCGGAGATGCCTTCGGCGCCTTCACCGACTGGGCGGACGGCCAGCCGGACGACACCGGCGTACACGGACATGAGGACGCGGCTCACTTCACGAGTGTGTCAACGGGCGGGTTCGGCGGGTCGGATGTGAAGTGGGACGATCTGAACAAGGCCGAGACGGCGATGGGCTACGTGGTCGAGTTCGACGGCGAGTGCGTGCTCGCGGACCTGCTGGCGGCTCAGATCGACATCAAGCCGGGCTCCGACGAGGGTCCGCCACCCATCAATCTGAAGAGCCAGGGGAAGATCGCGGTCGCCGTACTCTCGGTCGACGGCGTGTTCGATGCGACGACGATCGATCCGGCGACGGTCACCCTGGGCGACGGAGCCGACCCGGACACGCCCGTCGCCGAGAACAAGCACGGGAAGCTGATGGCATCGTGGGAGGACCTGACCGGTGACGGTCTCGACGACGCCATCTTCCACTTCAGGACCCAGGAGCTGGTCGACAACAACGACCTCCACCCAGCGACGACCGAGCTGCTCCTTCAGGGAGACACGGCCGGCGGTGACACGTTCTCGGGCACGGACGCGGTGAGGGTCTTCTAGGGGTGCTGCCGAGCGAATCGGCTGAAGGATGTGGGCGTGCGCCGTTGGGATGAGCGCGCCCCGACGCGCGAAGCACGCCCCTGACGGGGAGGCGGTTTACCGTCTCCCCGTCTCTACATCAACCCCTCGTCGTGGAACCACCGTGCCCGCTGTTTCCGGCCGGCGACCCGGTTCGCCCTCCCGCCAACCACCCGATCGCCAGGGTCACGGCAGCGCCGAGCGGAGTCAGCCAGGTCCACGCCAGCGGGGTGAGAAGGTGCGCCCCCACCGCGGCCAACAGCCCTCCACCCATGGCGGCGAGTGCCGCGGGTTGCCCCAGTCTTCGACCGGCGGCTGCCAACCCGAACACACCCAGCACGGGCCCGAAGGTGATGGAGGTGATCGTGAGGCCGGCCTCCAGCACCGGCCCCCATGCACGCGCCAGCACGGCGACACCCGCCAGCGCCACGGCCCATGCGGCCGTAATCACTCTCGACGCGCGAAGCGCAGCCGAATCCGTCCGTTCCTCCAGCCGCCGGCCGAAGTCGAAGGTCGAGGCGGACGCCAGGGAGCTCATCGACGAGGACAGCGTCGACATCGCGGCGGCGAACACCGCGGCGATGACCAGGCCACCGAGGCCCACCGGCAGCTCCGTCGCGATGAATCGGGCGAACACCTGATCGGCCGTATCGAAGGGACGGTCGGGTGGATAGGCCGAGTAGTAGGCGAACAGAAGGGACCCGATGATGAGGAACAGGGCCATCTGCGCAAACACAAGGAGCCCGCTGGTCACGACGGCCTTCCTCGCATCGCCCGCCGATCGGCACGCCAGGAGCCTCTGGACGAACATCTGGTCCGTGCCGTGCGTGGCCATCGTGAGAACGGCCCCGCCGACGATCCCGGCCCAGAACGTGTACGGATCGGTCCACGCGAACCCGGGCTCCAGAACATCCAGCTTGCCGGCCGCCGCCAGCCCGGAGAGAGCGGAGCTCCATCCGCCGGGAACGCTCTCGATCAGTACCCACATGGCCAGCGCCGCCCCCGCCACGTACACGACGAGCTGGACGGCGTCGTTCCAGATGACCGCCTTGAGCCCGCCCCGCATGGTGTAGTAAAGCGTCACGCCGGTGACGGCCGCGATGGCCACCGGAAGTGACATGGGAAGCAGCGCCTGAAGCACGAGGGCCGTGGCGAACAGCCTGACACCATCGGCCAGGACCCGGGATACGACGAACACGGCAGACGAGAACAGGCGAACGCGCTCGCCGTAACGATTCTCGAGGAGCTCGTAAGCCGTGCTGATCCGCCCCTCGAAGTAGGCTGGCACGAGCCACCAGGCCACCAGAAAGCGGCCGACCACGTATCCCGCCGCCACCTGCAGGAAGCCGAGATCTCCCGCATAGGCTATCGCGGGCACGCCCACGAACGTGAGCGTTGAAGTCTCGGTCCCGACGATGGAGAGCGAGGCCGCGAGCCATGGAGTCCTCCGGCCCGCGAGGAAGTAGTCCTCCAGGTTCCTCTGTCCCCGTCCGAGCTGGCCCCCGAGCCAGATGGTCAGCGCGAAATAGGCGAGGACGACGCCCCAGTCGATGAGCCCGGCCGACACCTACACCCCCAGCAGGGTCCCGAGCACGGTCAGGAGCACGTAGCCCAGGCCGAATCCCAGCTCGGAGAAACCGACTTCCTTCGCCCTGGCCGGCCGCCGGCTCGGCGAGAGCCCCCTGACCGCCCGGGCGAGAAGAACCAGGAGGGCGACGGCGGTGAGAAGGGGAGCGAGGTCCGCCAGCCACATGCCGGCGCCAACAGCGATGGCCGCGAGATGAGCGACGGTCGACGGCCGGCGATCGATTTCGTTTCCGCGCTCGAGCCGCAGCCGCGCGCGCACGTAGAGAATGGAGGGCGCGACCCGCGCCTGAAGGATGAGCCACAGGGCCCAGGCAGCCGCCCATTCCCAGCCTCCGGCCAGCGCGATCGCCGTGGCCGACCCGGCCAGGCCCATGGGCGCGGCCAGCTCCGGTAGCAGACGCCGGGCCTGATTGCCGGCATCGTACGCCGCATACACGAGCAGGAGCGGGCTCAGCACCAGGAACGGCAGCAGGGGACGCGGGCCACACAGAGCCATGGCCGTGGCAAGCCCGGCCACGGCGACCGCCCCGTAGAGAAGCGCGAAGCTGCGAGCGATGCGGAATCGAGGCGAGAGATCGAGGCGGTGGCGATTGCGCCAGTAGAGCTTGGCCGGGTGCCGGATCAGGAACGCCGCTGTCGTCGCGATCCCGATAGCGAGTCCGGCCCAGGAAGGAGCGAGGAGAATCCCCAGAAACACCGGCTCGGCGAGGAATCCCCAACCGCCGTGCTCGATCGGAAAGGCGATGGTCCGGAGACGAACGGGAGGTGACGGGCTCATGGCCGCGGAGCATAACACGGTGCGGTTTCTATTGGAAGAGGAGATGGTTGCTTCCGGAGTTATTGATATCTAATATATCAGATATCAGATATCAGAACTCTCGAAACCAACACCCCCCGGCAACAGACCACAGGGAGCCATTCGAGTGGAAGGCCGCGAGATTCTCCGCCTCAAGTCATTGCGGGAGCAGGTGTACGAGCACCTGCGTCAAGCGATCAAGAATCTCGCCGACGAGCTGGGGATCAGCCGCCAACCACTTCGCGACGCCCTCATTCAGCTCGAGATCGAAGGCTTCGTCAGCGTGATTCCCCGCCGCGGCGTCCAGGTAAACAAGCTTACGATCGACGATATCAGGCACCTGTACGAGATCATCGGCGGCCTGGAGAGCGTGGTCTTCAGGTACATGCACCAGCGCCTCGGGGAAGAGGACGTCGAGAATATGCGCGACTTGAACGCCCAGATGGTCGACGCGATAGACATCGGCGATTTCGACGCGTATTACGAGCTGAACCTCCAATTCCACGACGTGTTTCTGGACCTGTCCGACAACTCGGGCCTTCTCCGCACGGTCCGAATCTGCAAGCAGCGACTGTACGACTTTCCGCGGGAGCGGCGCTTCAACAAGGAATGGGAACTCAACTCCACCCAGGAGCACCATCGGATCATCCAGTTGCTCACCAGGGGCCGCGGGAGCGAGGCCGCCGATTTCCTGCGCGACGTCCACTGGTCGTTCAACGTGCAACGGCCTTACATCCGTGCCTACTACCACATCGATGACCCGGATGTGAGGACGATCGCGAACGTTGGAACGCCCAGGGGCAAATACGCCCGCATCCGGCCAAAGGCCTGGCCTCCTGCGCCGAGCGGGGATCGAACATGAAGGGACTCGTGTTCGACGTGCAGCGCTTCAGCCTGCACGACGGCCCGGGCATCCGCACGACCTTCTTCATGAAGGGATGTCCCCTCAGCTGCCGGTGGTGCCACAACCCTGAAGGCATGACGACGACTCCGGAGATCGTAGTCACGGCGGAGCGCTGCATCGGATGCCGGTCGTGTGTCGATGCCTGCCCGCTGGGGCTGCCCTCCGGGATCGGCGGTGGCTGGGTGGACG